>NZ_QHHW01000031.1:0-57619 GCF_003947325.1 Amycolatopsis sp. WAC 01375 | reverse complement strand
GGCACCGTGCCACCCCTGGCACCCTTGACCGCTCGAGCCGCCGCCGAGGGCGCGATCGGCGGCTCGCAGATCGACGCCATCATCCGCACCCTCGCCCGCATCCCCTCCACCGTCCCCGACGAAGACATCCGAGCCGGGGAAAAGATCCTGGTCGACCTGGCCCGGCATGCCGGGCCTCGGCAGATCGCCCGCGCCGGACGCCGCCTGCTGGACAAACTCGACCCCGACGGCAAAGAACCCCGCAACGAAGACCCCCAAGACACCCGCCCAGAAATGCGGTTCATCAAACACCGCGACGGCACCCTCGGCCTGAAAGCCACCCTCAACCTCGAAACCTACGCCCGCCTGAAGTCGGATTTGGATCCGATGGCCAAACCCCACAAAGCCATCGACGGCATCCGGGACTCCCGCACCCAAGACGAACGCTACGGCGATGCTTTCACCGACTACGTCCGGTTGAAAACCACCAGCCGCAACCTCCCCGGCCAAGCAGGCGAGGCCACCCACATCCTGGTCACTATGTCCTACGACGACTTGATCCGCGACATCGGTGAGGCACACTTGGATCTGGTGGGACCGATCAGCGCCACCGACGCCCGCATCCTCGCCTGCGACGCCCGCGTCCGACCAGGCGTCCTCGGCACCGCAGGCGAACCCCTCGACATAGGGCGGTCGAAACGGACCGTGTCGCTCGCCCAGAAATACGCACTCACCCTCCGAGACGGCGGCTGCGCCTTCCCCGGCTGCGACATGCCCGTACCCCGCTGCACCGCCCACCACATCGTCTTCTGGCGACACCACGGCGAAACGAAAATCGACAACCTCGTACTGCTCTGCACCAAACACCACCGGCTCATCCACCACAGCACATGGAAAGTCCAGATCGCCCAAGACGGACTACCCGAATTCACCCCGCCCGCCTACCTCGACCCCACCGGAACACCACGGAGGAACACCATGCACCTCAGGATCTAGGCCGACCCCTGTGGACCAGCCGCCGAAACGAGTTGTCGAACCTCAGCTACCCGTCGAGAAACCGGGTCGGCTAAACGACACCGAGTCCCACGACGAGCCCGCATCCTCGACCCATCGTGCCAACGAGCAACCGAGCCTCAACCACCTACCCGAGGATCGAGCTCAACGGTGCCGTCACCGGCTCCGGATCTCGGTCCCTCGCCTCAGGTTCGTCACCAGCGCCGTCGACTTTCCCGTGACGGCGGCCGCGAGTGGTCGTTCGAGACCAGGAAGGCGTGCCACGCGAAGCAAAAACCGGCGCGCCTGGAGGAGGAGCCGGTTCGCGGGCAGGAACCATCGTGCGCCTCGTCGGGCGACGTGTTGCTTCTCCTTCACCACCGGGCGGACCAGTTTTTCGTACTGTGCGAAGGCGGCCTCGATCGAGCGTGATCGGGTGAGTTGTTCGGCAAGGACGAACGCGCCCGTGATCCCGAGCGAAGCGCCTTGGCCGGCGAGAAGGGAGACTGCGTAACAGGAATCGCCGACGAGGACGACCCGGCCGCGGCTCCAGGACGGCATCTCGATCTGCGCGACCTGGTCGTAGTACACCTCGCGGGGAGGAGGGCAGAGATCGAGGGCCCTGGGCACCGCCCAGCCGAGCGAGCGATAGTTCGCGCGGAGTGCCGCTCGCGCGTCGTCGGGCAGGGCCGGATCCGTCGTGCGGTGCACGGCGAACGCCGCGAGTTTGCCGTCGCGGAGACCGTAGAAGCCCATCTGCCTTCCGATGGTGTCGGTCAGGCAGAACCGTTCCCCCACCTGCGCGCGGATCTCTTCGTCCTCGAAGACGAAGGCCGCCGTGTGGAAACCGAGGTAACGCAAGTACCGGCTTTCGTCACCGAAGACCAGTCGGCGCACGGTCGAATGGATTCCGTCGGCTCCGACCAGCAGGTCGGCTTCGAGCGTCTCGCCGTCCGCCAGGGTGATCCGCACGCGGTCACCGAGGTCATCGACGCCCGCGACGCCAGTGCCGAATCGGAGGTCCACTGTGGATGGAAGGTTCGTACGCAGGACGTGTTCGAGGTCGGGTCGCATGATGCTGCGGAGCCTGCCTCGCACCGACTTGGCGAACTGGACGTAGTCGATCGCCGCCCGGCGGCGGCCACGTTCGTCCAGCAAGCTCGCTTCGTTCACCTGGTATGCCACGTCTTCGACCTGAGGCAGCAGGCCCATCTCCTCGACCGCGTCGAAGCCGGGGCCGAAGAAGTCGATCATGTAACCCTGCTCCCGCGGCCCTGTGGCACGTTCCAGCACCACTACCTCGACGTCCGACGCCGCGAGCCTGTGCGCCAGCGCCAGTCCAGTGATCCCGGCACCGCAAATCGCCACCTTCATCGGGGTTCCTCCCTTTCGGTTCAGCCGACCAGCCTGCGCAGGACGGACGGAGAGACGGCGCGGCCGAGTTCCGGGCCGAGCGCGCGATGCAGCAGAAGCCCGTCCACGGCGGCGAAAAGCACCGCGGCCGTGTCTTCGGCTTCGGCCACGCCGTGCTCCGCCAACCAGCCGCCGAAGCGGGTGCGCATACCGGCGAGGATTTCGCGGATGCCCTCACGCAAGGTGTCGTCACGGGTCGCGGTGAGGTAGGCCTCGGCGAACAGCAACGACATCGGGTCGGTGCCGGAGTACTCGCCGACCGACGCCAGCAGCGCGTCCACCGCGTCTTCGGGCGTCTCGACGGTTTCCAGCGCCGGCTCGAAGGCGACGGCGACCTCTCGCATCGCCCCCAGTACGGCCTCGATCAGCAAGGCCTGCAGCGAGGGGAAGTGGTAGTGCACAACGCTCGGCGTGACACCCGCACGGTCGGCCAGGATCCGGGTGCTGACCGCGGACCAGCCGAGTTCGGGCACGAGCGCGACGGCCGCTTCGAGCAACCGCCGCCGCACGGCCTGACCGCGTTCCGCTGCCGGGGATCCTGCCATCGTCGCCTCCTAGGGCGTTCGTCCTGTACGACTGCCCTGATCGTATGCCCGGATCCAGCCGCCGCGCAAACCCGGAGGTCACACCACGTTCAGGAGCTCCACCACGCGTTCCGCGGTCGCGACGCTGGATTGCGGGTTCTGTCCGGTGACGAGGTTCCGGTCGACGACGACCTTGCTCGACCAGGCGGCCGCCGGAGTGACGATCGCGCCCCGTTCCCGAAGCCGCGCCTCGACGAAGAACGGGCTTTTGTCCCCTAGCCCGCCCTGGCGTTCCTCCTCGTCGCTGAACGACGTCATCGAGCGGCCGGCGAAGGTGAACGAGCCGTCGTCGCGGCGCGCGCTGAGCAAGGCGGCGAGTCCGTGGCAGAGCGCGGCGATGGTCTTGCCGCGCGCGTCGGCGTCGTTCAGCAGGCGGCCGAGGTCGGCGTCGTCCACCAGGTCGGTCATCGGACCGTGACCGCCCGGCAGGTAGAAGGCGTCGTAGTCATCGGCCGAGACGTCGGAGAGCTTGAGCGGCGCCGCGAGGTCCAAGCCCTTGAGGTAGTCGGCGAACTTCGCACCTTCGGCCGGGTCGACGCCGCCGCGTTCGTCGAGGCTGATCGGGTCGACGGTCGGCCGGAGCCCGGACGGCGTCGCGATCTCCACCCGGTGACCCGCCGCCACGAGCACGCGGTGCGACTCGGCGACCTCCTCGGCCCAGAACCCGGTCGGGTGGTCTCCGCCATCGGTGAGCCGCACGTGGTCGGCGGCCGAGACGATCATGAGAATCCGTGCCATGACAGTTCCTTTCCGTTTCGCGGGGCGGTGTGCCTCGCTGACGGCTTCAACCGCGTCTTCGCCGCGAGTACTCCGCGCCGTCGGCTACTATCCATAAGATTCCTTATGGAAGGTGGCTTGCATGCCCAACTTGGATCGACTGGCGACCTTCCTGTCCATCTACCGTCAGGGCTCGCTCTCCGCGGCCGCCGCCGAACTCGGCCTGACCCAGCCCGCCGTCACCGGACAACTGCTCAAGCTCGAGGAAGAACTCGGGGAGCGACTGTTCGTCCGGTCGCGGCAGGGCGCGGCGCCGACCGCCCGCGCAGCCGAACTCGCGGTCAGGATCGGCACCAGGATCGATGAACTGCGCGGTGCTCTGACCGCCGGCGACGACGAGGGCCAGTACCGCGAACGCGTGGCGTTGGGCGGCGCGAGCGACGGTATGGCGACGCGGTTCTTGCCCGCGCTCGCCCCGCTGACCGAACGCGGGCTACGGCTCACCGTCACGCTCGGGCTCGCCGACGAACTCCTGTCCGCCCTCGAGGCCGCACGTCTGGACCTCGTCATCTCCTCGGTCCGGCCGCGGCAGCGCGGTATCACCGCGATCCCGTTGATCGACGAGGAGTTCGTCCTGGTCGCCGCGCCCGCGCTCGCGCGGAGTGTCGATCCCGCGTTGCTCGCCGCCGACCCGGTGCCCGCGCTGGCCCATCTGCCGCTGATCGCGTACGCCGACGATCTGCCGATCGTCCGCCGCTACTGGCGCAGCGAATTCGGGCGGCGGCCACCGAACCGCGTCGCGATGGTCGTTCCCGACCTCCGCGCGATCCTCGCCGTCGTCGTCGCGGGCGCCGGAGCGAGCGTGCTGCCGCGCTACATCGCCGCGGCCGCGCTCGAAGCGGGCTCGGTCGCGGTCGTGCACACCCCGGTGGTGCCGCCGCTGAACACCATCTACCTCGCGCACCGGTCGGGGACGGCACGGCCGGTGGTGACCCTCATCCGCGACAGGTTGCTGGAACGCGCTCGCGCCTGGGGCTCGCTCTGAAACTCCGGACGCGGCAAAAATAACCTCTTTCCGCATCGCGACCACCGCGAGGCTTGCTCCTCCGAAACCTTTCTTGGAGGACACGTGGTCTCGAAACCCCGCCTGGCACTGGGCATGCTCGTCTTGGTCGCGTTGGCGGGTGGATTGCTCGCGTTGCTCATCTCGCTCGATGTCGGCGCCTTCTGGGCCAAGACGCTGCCGCTCGTCTTCCTGGCCGGCGGGGCGGCCTTCGCCCAGTCCCTCGGCCTGTTCAACAAGGCGCCCAAGGATTAGGGGGTTCGTTCAGGCGCGCTGAGGCGCGAAGGTCCGGCGATAGTCCTGCGGGGAGACCCCGACGACCTTGTGGAAATGGTGGCGCAGCAAGGCTCCCGAGCCGAAACCGCAGCGGCGCGCGACCTCGTCGATGCCCATCGTCGTCTCTTCCAGCAGCGACCTCGCGTGCAGGACCCGTTGCGTCGAAAGCCATCGGTGTGGAGTGGTGCCCGTCTCGGCGACGAACTTTCGAGCGAAGGTGCGCTCGGACATCCGGGCCCGGCGGGCGAGATCGGCGACGGAGTGGTCGAGGGCGATGGTGTCGAGCATCCAGGTGAGCACCGGCTGGAGGCTGTCACCGGTGCACTCCGGGATCGGCACCTCGACGAACTGCCGTTGCCCGCCCTCGCGCTGCGGCGGCACCACCATGCGCCGGGCGATCGCGGTGGCCGCGGCGGAGCCCAGTTCGCGCCGGACAAGATGCAGGCAGGCGTCGATGCCGGCGGCCGTTCCGGCGCTGGTGATGATGTCGCCGTCGTCGACGAAGAGGACGTCCGGATCCAGCTGCGCCAACGGGAACCGGTTCCGGAACCTGGTGCTGTGCCGCCAGTGGTTCGTGCAGCGCCGTCCGTCGAGCAGGCCGGCGGCGCCCAGTACGAAAGCGCCGGTGCAGACCGAAAGCAGCGTGGCTCCCCGCGCCGAAACCGCGCGAAGCGCTTCGAGGACCGCGGGCGGATACTCGTCGCGCACATCGCAGGCGGGGACGACGACGAGGTCCGCGTCCTCGGTCGCTTCGAGACCGTGTTCCGGGGTCACTTTGACGCCGTGGCCGAGGCTGAGCGGCTCTCCCGCCCGCTCCCCGCACACGCGGAAGTCGAGCAGTGGCACTCCGTCATCGGTGCGGTCGTAGCCGAACACCTCGCAGACGACACCGAACTCGAAAGGGGCGAAGTCGTCCAGCAGTACCACGGCGACGCTCTTCAGCATGGCCCGAGCATAGCTGGCAGGATCTTGACGCACAACGACAGAACTGCCACTTCTGGCAGGATATCTCGTGGCGCAAACTTACTGCCATGACCGCAATCATCGTGACCCTCGCCCTGATCGCCCTCGTCACCTACCTCCTGAACCGCAACCACACGCGGCACGGACGGCCGGACGTCGCCGGTGGCGACCCGCTCACCAGGCCCTTCCGGCGGGGCGGCGCGACAGTCTGAAGCCACTCCGAAGGCCACGATGTCGATGACCCGGTGTCACGAGAGACACGTTCCCCGCCGGGGCCGCTGACGAAGCCCACATCCGCCGAGGTCAAACCGCATATACCGGTTTAAACCTCTTCGCCCGCATTTTCTGCCGGTTACCAGTTTTCTGGTTAGGGTGCAGTGGTGCAAACGGGTTAACACGGGCGGAAGGAGATCGCGCTGTCATCGGCGCGTGGCTGAACATGAGTTCGCAGGACGGTAAACAAGCGGAAGAAGAGGTAGGCGCGGAGACCGCGACAGACCTCGCCCACGCACCGGATACGACAGGCCCGGGCCATCCGCCCGATGAGCACGTCCCCCTCGACCTCGCCTCCGAACGCCCCGCCGAGACCGACCGGACCGTTTTCGGTGTGGCCGCGGCACTCGCGCTCGCGATCATCGTCTGGGGTGTGCTGGCCCCGGAAAACCTCGCGAGTGTCGCGTCGACCCTGTTGAACGACGCCGTGATCCCGTACGGCGGCTGGGCTTTCGTACTGACAGCGAGCGGTTTCGTGCTCTTCGCGGTCTGTCTGGCCATAAGCCGCTACGGCCGGATCCCGCTGGGCGGGGACAAGGAACTGCCCGAATTCCGGACGTCGTCGTGGATCGCGATGATGTTCAGCGCCGGCATGGGCATCGGCTTGATGTTCTTCGGGGTGTACGAACCGGTCTCCCACCTCGCGAGCCCGCCTCCGGGCACCGCGGCCCCGAACTCCGACGAAGCCGTCCACACCGCGATGGCGACGACGTTGTTCCACTGGACCGTGCACCCGTGGGCGATCTACGCGGTGGTCGGTCTCGCGATCGCCTACAGCACCTTCCGCAAGGGCCGCACCCAGCTGATCAGTTCGGTGTTCGCGCCGCTGATCGGCAAGCGGCGCACCGAAGGCCCGCTGGGCAAGGCGATCGACATCATGGCGATCTTCGCCACCCTGTTCGGTTCGGCCGCGTCACTCGGCCTCGGCGCGCTGCAGGTCGGTGGCGGGATGGGCGCCGTCGGCTGGATCGACGACCCCGGCAAGGGCCTGCTGGTCGCGATCATCGCGATCCTCACCATCGCGTTCATCGCTTCGGCGGTTTCCGGGGTGGCCAAGGGGATCCAGTGGCTGTCCAACATCAACATGGTGCTCGCCGCGGTGCTCGCGGTGTTCGTGCTGGTGGTCGGTCCGACCGTGCTGATCCTCAACATCGTGCCGGGTGCCATCGGCGACTACTTCCGCGAACTGGCGGAGATGTCGGGCCGCACCGGGATGACCGGTGGCGCGGAGATGCAGACCTGGCTCGGCGGCTGGACGGTCTTCTACTGGGCGTGGTGGATCTCGTGGACGCCCTTCGTCGGCATGTTCATCGCGCGGATCTCGCGTGGCCGCACGATCCGGCAGTTCATCTTCGGGGTCATCGCGATCCCGAGCATCGTGAGCCTGATCTGGTTCGCGATCTTCGGTGGCGCGGCGATCAGCAGGCAACGGGCCGGGACGGACATCGCGGGCGCGGACAGCGCCCAGTCGGCGACGTTCGAACTGCTCGAGACCCTGCCTTGGTTCATCCCGATCGCGATACTGGTGATGATCCTGGTGTCCATCTTCTTCGTCTCCGGTGCCGACGCGGCGTCGGTGGTGATGGGCACCTTGTCCCAGCGCGGAAGCGTGCATCCGAAGAAGACCGTCGTGATCTTCTGGGGCGTGCTGATGGGCGCCGTCGCGGCGGTGATGCTGCTGGTCGGCGGGAACAAGGCGCTGACCGGTCTGCAGAACCTGACGATCCTGATCGCGGTGCCGTTCGTGTTCGTGATGGTCGGGTTGTGCGTGTCGGTCTGGAAGGACCTGCGCAACGACCCGCTGATGAAGCAGGAAGACGCGATGATGTTGTCGCTGAAGGAACTGCACGAGGAACGCACGAACGGCCACGGCCGCCGTCGCATCCTCGGACGGTCGAAGCAGCGCACCTGATCCCGTAAAAAGTACATGAAGGCCCCCATCCTTGCGCCTAGCTACAGGATGGGGGCCTTCATGTACTTCAGGCGCGTCCGATGGCGACGAAAGCGCACAACGCGAGGTAGCCGAGGTCCAGCAGCGCGACCATCGGCTCGCGGCGGCGCAGCCGTACGACCACGGCGCCCGCCATGACCAGCGCCAGCCCGAGAGCGGCCAGCGGCACGAGTTCCGGCGCGATGTCGAGCAGGGCCGGAAGGATCAGGCCGACGGCGCCCAGGATCTCGACCAGCCCGATGAACTTCACGGTGCCCGGGCTGAAGTCCAGCACCCAGCCCGCGGCCGACGCCACCCCGGCGATCTTTTCCCGTTGCAGGAACAGTTTCCCGATGCCGGACACGACATACATGACGGCAAGCAGCCAGGCGACGATCCACAGTGCGGTGTCCATCAATGCCCCGCGAACTGGCCGGGCGTGTAGTCGCCCGCCGGCTGCCGGGTGATGACGTTCAGCCGGTTGAAGGCGTTGATGAGCGCGATCTGGGTCACCAGCGCCACGAGCTGCTCGTCGTCGTAGTGCTTGGCGGCGGCCGCCCACGCCTCATCGGTGACACCGGCGCTGTCGGCGAGACGGCAGCCCTGCTCGGTGAGCTCCAGCGCGGCGCGCTCGGCCTCGGTGAAGACCGTCGCCTCTCGCCAGCAAGCGATCAGGTTCAGCCGGGTCGTGGTCTCCCCCGCGTGCGCAGCGTCCTTGGTGTGCATGTCGAGGCAGCCCGAGCAGCCGTTGATCTGGCTGGCCCGGATGTTCACCAGTTCCCTTGTCGCCAAAGGAAGTTCGCTGCTGTCGACGACTTTCGCGGCCGAAGCGAGGTGCTTCACCAGCTTCGGCGCGAGAGCGGTCTTGAGGAATTCGAGCCGTGCCTGCATGGGATTTCTCCTTCTCGTCGGTGTTCACTTACTTCGACGAGGAGGACTCCCGAGAGGTAACACCCATGGCCGCGAGGCGACGCAGGTCACTCACGGACTCGATTTCGACGATGCGGCCGTCGACGATGGTGCAGGACATCACGCCGAGCAGCTTGCCGGTCTTGCTCCACGACACGATCCCCGCCTTGCCGTCGACCAGCGCGGGACGGGTGGTGACGGCGGCGCGCGCCCCGCGCTGGACCCGCGTGGCCACCTCGGCCGCACCGAGCCGCACGACCTCTCCGTGCCTGCTCCGCGAACGCCACGTCACGTCGGGGTCGAGCACCTCGATCAAACCGTCGAAGTCTCCCTCGCGCGCGGCCGCGAGGAACGCCTCGACGACAGCGCGTTGCCGCGGCTCGTCGGCCGGGCGCTGTCCCCGGACCTTCCGGCGAGCCCGGCTGGCGAGCATCTTGGCCGCGTCGGCGGATTTGCCGAGGATCTCACCGACGTCGGCGAACGGGACCCCGAACAGGTCGTGCAGCACGAAGGCCAGCCGCTCGGCCGGGCCGAGGGTGTCGAGCACCACCACCAGCGCCACGCCGACCGATTCGGCGAGCAGCGCGTCCTCTTCCGGCGAGTCCTCGAGCACGAGCAGCTCGGGCGGCTCCTCGTAGGAATCCTCGGGGCGGGTCTTGCGGGAACGCAGGGCGTCGATGCAGACGCGGCCGACGACGGTGGTCAGCCAGCCGGACAGGTTGTCGATCGTGTCGGCGTCCTGCCGGGCCAGCCGCAGCCAGGCCTCCTGGACGGCGTCCTCGGCGTCCGCGCGCGAACCGAGCATCCGGTGTGCCACGGCCACCAGACGCCCTCGCTGCTCCTCGAACGCGCTGGCCAGGGCTTCGCCGGTCATGTCGATACCTTTCTCGCGCCGAACCCGTCATGGACATGACGAGCGCGACGCGAGAAAGGTAACCGATGGAGCTCGCCTGAAGCCGGCTCAGACGTCCCGGATAGGCGTCTTCACGACCTTCTTCATGCCGGGGTTCGACGTCTTCGGCTTCTTCGTCTTGCCGGGTTCGGGCTCCGGCTCGGGTTCCGGTTCCGCGGTCGAGCCGCCGATGCCGGAGTCGATCGCCGCCGTGACGATCAGGTTCCGCTCGTCGGACGAGATGACCTCGCCGTCGAGGAGTTCCTGCGTCACGGCTCGCACGTAGGTCACGAACTGGTCGTTCGACGAGTAGTCCGACTCGTCGTCGATCACGTCGTTGATCGTGCAGCCGTTGCCGGTGTCGCGGTTCTCGACCTGGCTGTCCGCCGTGCCGAGGATCACGGTGTCACGGACGTCGGAGTCCGGGCAGGCGTCCGGGCCCGGCGGCGGGCCGACGATGGTGAACGCGCCGCCCTGTAGCGCCGAGACGTTGCCCGCCTTGTCCGAAGCGCGGTACGCCAGCGTGTGCGTGCCGAGCTCGGTCACCTTCACCGGCGCGGTGTAGACCGTCCAGGCTCCACCGTCCAATTGGTACTCGATCTTGTCCACACCGGACCCGGCGTCCGTCGCGGTCAGGTTGATGGTCGCGTCTTCGATGTACGACCAGCTTCCGTCCAGGTCACCGCTCACCACCACCGAAACGGTCGGCGCGGTGCTGTCGTCTCCTTCGACGATGGTGAACGTCGCCGTGCCTTCCGCCGAGACGTTGCCCGCCTTGTCGGTGGCGCGGTACTTCACCGTGTGCGCGCCGACGACGGTCAGCGCGAGCGGCGCCGAGTACGTCAGCCAGGGGCCACCGTCCAACTGGTACTCGACCTTGCCGACACCCGAACCGGCGTCGGTCGCCGTCAGGGTCACGGTCGCCTTGCCGACGTAGTTCCCGGCGGTGTCCTTGGTCCCGGTCACCTCGGAGGTCACCGTCGGCGCGGTGGTGTCACCACTGACGATGGTGAAGTGCGCCATGCCCTCCGGCGAAACGTTGCCCGCCTTGTCCGAAGCGCGGTAATGGACCATGTGCATCCCCGGCGCGGAGACCACGACCGGAGCGGTGTACGCGGTCCACACGCCTTCGTCCACTTTGTACTCGACCTTGTCGACGCCGGTGCCGGCGTCGGTCGCGGTGAGCTTCACGGTGGCGGTGTCGACGTAGTTGCCCGCGGTGTCCTTGGTGCCCGTCACCTCGGAAGTCACCGTCGGCGGAGTCGTGTCACCTGGCTGCCCGGTGACGACCGTGAACGACGACATCCCTTCCGGTGAAACATTTCCCACCTTGTCCGACGCGCGATAGTGGACCATGTGCGCACCGGCCGCGGAAACCACCACGGGCGCCGTGTACGCGGTCCAGGCACCGCCGTCGAGCTGGTACTCGACCTTGTCCACACCGGACTGGCTGTCCGAAGCTGCCAGGTTCACCGTCGCGGAACCGACGTAGTTCCCGGCGGTGTCCTTGGTGCCGGTGACGTTCGCGGTCACCGTCGGCGGGGTGGTGTCGGCGCCGCCGCCGTCGGTGACGACGAACTCGCCGAACATCTTGCTGTGCCCCTGGATCGTGCAGTAGAACCGGTACTTCCCCGGGGTCAGCGTCACGGTCGCCTGGTGCTCGCCGTTCTTCTCGTCATAGGGGTTGGCGACGATGTTCAGGTTGACGTCGTGGTTGTAGCCCGGCGTCGACGTGTCGAACGTCAGCGTGTGCGACATCGTCGAGCCGAGCGCTTCGGTGTTCTTGAACAGGATCGTGGTCTCGCCCGCCACCGCGGTGGTGGGTGCGCTGAGGTAGTGGTCGGTGCTGTCGCCCGCGGTCCATTCCAGGGTCTGGACGGGGGCGGCGACGGCGGGGGCGGAGGAGCTCGGTAACACCAGGCCCAGTATCGCGAGCGCCGCGGCGAGCAACGCCGCGACGAGGGTTCTTGGGGACATCGCAGGGAAACCTTCCGTACAAGGGAGACCGGCCGGGCACGCGAACCCGCGCGCCCGGCCGGCTTTCGCGCTACAGCTGCCGCACCCGGATGTTGCGGAACTCCATCAGGTCGTTGTCACCGTGGTTCTGCAGACCGATGAACCCGCTGACGAACTGCCGGAAGTCGGTCGACGGGTCGCCCGCCCGCGACGAGTTGATCCCCGGCGCGTTCTCGAACTCGTTGATCACGACACCGTTGCGGATGATCGTGTACTTCTGCCCGACGACCTTGACTTCGTACTCGTTCCAGGTCCCCTTCGGCTTCACACCCGCCTGGTCCAGCGGCCGCGGGTCGAAGTTGTAGATCGACCCGGTCTTCTGCGGTTCACCGGCGGCGCCGTCGTACAACTGCACCTCGTGGCCGCAGAAGATCGCGACCCATGCCTGCGACGTCCTCGCCGAACCGACGGTGCCGCAGCTGCCCGGCGGACGCTGCTCCAGCGGAGTGCGCGGATCCGGGAACCGGACGAACACACCGCTGTTGGCGCTGCCGTTCGGTGCGATGTCCTTGAACTGCAGCTTCACCGAGAAGTCGCCGAACTGCCGTGCCGAGTACCACAGCATGCCCAGCCCGCCCGACGGTCGCAGTGACCCGTCCGGCTGGATGGCGAACTGCCCGGACGGCGCCTGCGACCAGTTGCGGAACGACTCGGGCGTGCCGTCGTAGATCGCGTCGTAACCGGTGACGCCCTTGTTGCCGATGGGCGACGCGGCGGCCGCGGCGTTGATCTTGTCCGACTCGGCCGCGTTCAGCACCCCGAG
This sequence comes from Amycolatopsis sp. WAC 01375, assembly GCF_003947325.1. Classification (NCBI taxonomy): domain Bacteria; kingdom Bacillati; phylum Actinomycetota; class Actinomycetes; order Pseudonocardiales; family Pseudonocardiaceae; genus Amycolatopsis; species Amycolatopsis sp. WAC 01375. The sequence goes on along the minus strand of NZ_QHHW01000031.1, from coordinate 44,848 downwards.
ATCGCCAAGCCGGTCCACGGCCTGGGTGACGTGGTTGACGAAACCGGCGTGGGAGGTCCACGTGCTCTCGTCGTCGATCATGTCGTCGACCGTGCAGCCGCCACCGGCGTTCCGGTTGGTCACCCCGGTGTCGGTGTCACCGATGGTCACCGTGGCATTGGAATCCGCCACGAAACACCCGACGCTCACCGAGTTCCGCGCGGTCACCGTCTCACCGTTCGCGTAGGTCACGGTCAGCTTGGCGGTGTACAGCCCGGTGCGCGGGTAGGTGTGCCGCGGGTCGGGCTGCGTCGAGATCGTGCCGTCGCCGAACTCCCACTTGTAGGAGACGCCGCCGGACTTCGACCCGGTGAAGGCCGCGGTGAGCGGCTTGTTCTGCACCATGGTCGACGCCGCCGCGGCGGACGGGGTCGCCTCGCCGCCGGTGTAGCTGATCTTCAGCAGCTTCTGGTTGTTGGTCAGGGTGAAGAAGCCGCCGCCGTAGTCGAGCGCGTACAGCGCGCCGTCCGGCCCGAACTTGGCGTCCATCCACTGGTTCAGCTTGTTGTCGCCACCGCCGGTCGGGATGATCTGCCGCACGGTCTCGGCGAACACCGGCGGATCCTGCTTCGAGACGCCGTTCGGGTCGACGGTGACCGCGATCCGGTTCTGCCCGTTGCTCTGGTCACCGATGAACCACTTGTCGTTCCAGTAGGCGGGCCACGCCACCCCGCTGTTGGTGTTGACCAGTTCGCGGTGATAAGTCGGCCCGGTCATGACCGCCTGGCCGCCGCCCTTGAGGTAGGGCTGCGTGTAGGTGGCTTCGGCCGCGTTGTACGTCGGGACGGAGCTGTTGGGCCGGTTGGGGAACACCGGTCCGCCGCCGTCCGGCGCGTACCAGATCATGTTCTTCTTGATCGGCGGCAGGTTCACCAGGCCGGTGTTTCGCGGCGAGGTGTTGACCGGGTTGTCGCAGTCGTACCAGCCGGTGAGGACCGCGGCGTCGGTGCTGCTGCGGTCGCGGTACGGCTGCTTGTTGCCCATGCAGTACGGCCAGCCGTGGTTACCAGCCTCGGTGATGACCGTGGCGGTCTCGTACTTGGCCGGGCCGAGTTCCGGACTCGGCGAGGACGCGTCCGGGCCGACCCAAGCGGCGGTCAGCCAGTTGGTCTTTTTGTCGACTTGCAGACGCGAGATGTTCCGCACGCCCATCACGTAGATCTCGGGCCTGGTCTTGTTCCCGGGGTCGTTGGCCTCGGGGAACAGGTTGCCGGCCGGGTTGGTGTAGGTACCGTCGGCCTCGGGGTGGATCCGCAGGATCTTGCCGTTGAGGTCGTTGGTGTTACCGGCGGTGCGGCGCGCGTCCTGGAACGAGACGCCCTTGTAGTCCTGGGTCCAGTTGTTGCCGGAGTACCCGTTGGAGCCCTGCGACGAGTTGCTGTCACCAGAACCGATGTAGAGGTTCCCGTCCTTGTCGAAGTCCATGCCGCCACCGGCGTGGCAGCAGCTGTGGACCTGGACGTCCCACGACAGCAGATCCTTGCGGGTCGCCTGGTCCAGCGTCTGGTTCTTCAGGTCGTAGGTGAACCGCGAGACCGTGCGCTTGCCGATCCGCTTGTCGATGTCGACCGACGCGTGCGGCATCCAGTAGGCGTACATGAAGCCGTTCTCGCTGAACTTCGGGTCCAGCACGAGGCCCAGGAGGCCTTCCTCGTTCTTGACCAGTTCGTCGCCGCTGCCGCGGTTGCCCATCACCTTCAGCGTGGTGAGCAGCTTCGGCTTCTTGGTGACCGGGTCCCACTGGTGGATCGTGCCGCAGCCGGCGCCGATCTCGGGGTTGGTCCAGTCGTTCGGCGCGGGCACCACGTTACCGGCGCAGGCCGCGCGGCCGATGTAGAAGACCCGGCCGTTCGGCGCGATGGTGAGCCCGTGCGGCTCGCCCATCTGATCCAGCTGACCGGTCTGGTTGATCGCGGTCAGGCGTTCGACCTTGTAGTTGGCCGCGATTCCCGCCTTGCAGTCACCGCGGACCATGCCGGTGGTCCACTTCAGCGCGCCCAGGATGTGGCTGCGGAACTGGGCTTCGCCGTAACTCGCCTCGGTCCGGCCCATCCCGGTGTAGAAGGAGCGGCCGCCGTCGTAGTCACGGCACCACGAGATCGGGTGGAAGGCGCCGTTCGCGCCGACACCCGGCTTGTAGGTCGATTCCTCGACCTGGGCGACCGTGTGCACGGTGCCGACCGGGTTGACCTCCCAGTTGAGCCACCGGTCCGTGCGGACCCACTTCTGGGGCAGGCCCGCGGTGGCCGGGTTCGCCTTGTCGAGGACGTCGACCGTGGCCTCGGCCGGAGCGTTCTCCGGCGGCGGCGGAGTGGTCGACTGGTCCTTGAACAGCTTGAAATCGGCCAGCTGGGTAGCCGATTCACCGGCGTTGGCGGTGATGTTCAGCCGGTAGTTCGAGTAGGCCGTGGTGTTGGCGAAGGTGAAGGTGCGGCTCTGGAACCGGTCGGCGAACACCTCGTTCGTGCGGGTGTCCAGATCGGTCCACGTGGTCCCGTCGTTGGAGCCCTGCAGGGTCCAGCTCTTCGGGTCACGCCCGGCGAAGTCGTTCGCCGAGACGAGCGCGTAGCTGCTCACGGCCACCGGCGCGGCCAGCTTGTAGGCGATCCACGCCGTGTTCGCGAAGGCCAGCCACTTGGTGTTCTCGTTGTTGTCGGCCAGCTTCTCCTTGCCCTCATTGGGCGCGTTCTCCGCGCTCGCGGTGACCGAGGCGACCGCCTCCGGCGTGGGACGCGCCCCCACCGGACGGGCGCCGATCAGCCCGGAGAACCACTGCGAGCCGTCCTGGGCCCGTGCCGCGTCCGACAGCCCGATGAACCCGCCGCCGGCCTTCATGTAGCTCTGCAGCGAGGTTTCCTGGTCACGGTTCAGCGTGATGCCTTGCGCGGACAGGAAGACGACGCCGCGGTACTTCGCGAGGTTCGCCTGCGTGAACACCGCGGGGTCCGAAGAGGACGAAACGGAGATCCCGTTCGCCTGGCCGAGGCTCGCGATCGCGTCCGTGGCACGCAGGACGGGGTCCTTCTGATCCGCGGCGGTGCCGTGGAAGACCAGCACGTTGATCGGGACGTTCGTCGCGGCTTCGGCGGTCACCGGTGCGATGGCCAGCGGAAGCCCGGAGGTGACGACGGCGCCGACCGCGAGCGCGGCCAGTGACCGTCTGCGGAGCCGACGTTGCGAAAAGATTCGTCTCAAGTTCTCGCTCCTTTCAAGACTGGTGGTGGGTATGGGCTGAAGCGCCGGTGGCGTCCGGAGTGGACGTCGGGTGCTGGTGTCCCTTGAAGCGGTCGATCGCCTCCTGGGCGCCCGCGGGCATCCCGCCGTCGGCGTTGCGGACCAGGAACACCCCGGACATGCCGTCGTCCGAGTGCTGCTGGACGTGGCAGTGGTACATCCACGCGCCTGGCCCGACGCCGTCACCCGCGATCACCTGGAACCCGAAGGAGTTCCCCGGGTCGAGGGTCTTGTTGTCGAGGATCGGAGCGTTGTCGGTCGCGCTGGTGAGCATGCCGGTGCGGGTGTCCGCCCAGCGGTGCGCGTGCAGGTGGAAGGTGTGCATCAGGTTGCCGTGCCCGATACAGATGAACTCGACGCGTTCGCCGAGGTTCGCTTCGAAGATCGGCGTGTTCGGGGCGACCTGGTGGTTGATCCACATCTCGGTGAACACCACGGTGAACTGCTTGCTGGGCAGCAGATCCCCGCGTTTGCGCACGATCAGGCCGCCGTAGAGACCCTTCATCAGGCCCACGGTGCCGTGGTCGCCGCCGAACGCGTGGTCGTGGTAGTGCCAGTACCCCGCGCTGCCGGGCATCCAGAAACCGTTGGCCGCCTGGTAGGCCGTCCGGGTCTTCCAGGTGTAGGTCTTGGTCTCGTAGGGCTTGTTGAAGGAGTCGTTGAACGGCGAGCCGTCCGACTTCGTGTCGTAGTTGACGCCGTGCGGGTGGATCGAGAGCCGCTGGTCGGTGTTGTTGACCAGCTCGATCACCAGCGTGTCGCCCTCATAGCACTCCAGGAGCGGCCCGGGAATCGTCGGCTTGCCGGGCTCGAGCCCGTAACCGACCCGGGTCGAACCGGGAACGTAGTCGGCGTAGACGGTGATGTTGCGGGTCATCCCGGCCGCGGCGGCCGGTGCCGAACCGGCGCTCGCGCTCACCACGACCGGGGCGATGACCCCGGCCGCGGTGCCCGCGAGCATCGATCTGCGGGACAGCCCGCGTTTGTTCTTGTCCATTGTGGATTCCCCAGCTAGAAGCGGACGTTACGGAGATAGGTGAATCCGGTCTGGGCGGTGCTCAGGGGATCCGTGGGGTTGTCGTGCTCGACGATGTACTCGGCGAGGTGGGGACGGGTGTGCCGGAAGACGCGCGGGAAGTCGATGACGCCCTTGCCGGGGTCGACCATCTGCCCGTCCGCGGTCCGGTCCTTGACGTGGTACTGCACCACGCGCGGACAGTGCTGCCGGTACAGCGAAACCGGGTCCATCCCGCCTTCCACCGCCCAGAACAGGTCGATCTCCAGATGCACGTAACGCGGGTTCGTGTTCCTGGTGAGCACGTCGTACGGGCGCACGCCGTCGATGGCCGCGAACTCGTGCGCGTGGTTGTGGTAGCCGAGTGGGATACCGGCCTGGCGGAACTTCCGGGCCGCCGTGTCCATCCGGCCGGCGAACTGCTTCCAGCCGTCGATGGTGTCGAAGTTCGCCCACGGCACGTTGGCGCGGGTGTTCCCGAGGATCTTCGCGTCCGCGATGGTCTTGTCGAGGTCACCGTCGATGCCGGTGTGCGTGGACGTCGCCTTGATGTGGTTCTTGTCCAGCAGACCGCGGAACTCCTCGGCCGAGCGGCCGTAGGTGCCCGCCAGCTCGACCTTCCGGTAGCCGATGTCCGCCAGCGCGGACAGGGTTCCCGGCAGATCGGCCTGCAGCGCGGTGCGCAGGGAGTAGAGCTGGATGCTGATCTTCTCCACCGGGACACGGCCTCGACCGTGGTGGCCGTGTCCCTGGGTCTCCGCCTCGTCCGAGGTGGCGGCACCGGCAAGGCCCGGCAGGGCTACCGCCGCACCCACCGCGACCGCCGCCGTCGCCGCGCCGCGGAGGAGCGCCCGTCGAGAGTGGAACTGCTCAGCTTCTTCACCGCACATGAAACCGCCCTCACTTCTGGTTGCTGAAAGCCGCGTCGAAGGCCGCCGACGGCTTGTCGAACAGGAGCCCCCGCAGAAAGGTCACGGCCTCCGCCGCGCCCCGGAGCCGGTCCATTCCGGCGTCCTCCCACTCCACCGAGATCGGACCGGAGTAGCCGATCGAATTCAGTGCGCGGAAGCAGTCCTCCCATGGCACGTCGCCGTGCCCGGTCGAAACGAAGTCCCAGCCGCGTCGGGGATCTCCCCAGGGGAGATGCGAGCCGAGCCGTCCGTTCCGTCCGTCGAACCGCTTCCTGGTGTCCTTGCAGTCCACGTGGTAGATCCGGTCGGCGAAGTCGAGGATGAAGCCGACCGGGTCGAGGTCCTGCCAGATGAAATGCGAAGGATCCCAATTGAGCCCGAATGCCGGACGGTCGCCGACAGCTTCGAGCGCACGTTTCGTGGTCCAGTAGTCGTACGCGATCTCCGACGGGTGGACCTCGTGGGCGAACCGCACGCCCACCTCGTCGAAGACGTCGAGGATCGGGTTCCACCGGTCGGCGAAGTCGGTGTAGCCGTCGTCGATGACCGCCTGCGACACCGGCGGGAACATCGCGACGTACTTCCAGGTCTTCGATCCGGTGAAGCCGATCACCGTGTCCACACCGAGTTTCGCCGCCGCGCGAGCGGTGTCGGCCATTTCCTTCGCGGCCCGCTGCCGGACGCCTTCCGGTTCACCGTCGCCCCACACCCTGGACGGGATGATGGCCTGGTGGCGTTCGTCGATCGGGTCGTCACAGACGGCCTGGCCGACGAGGTGGTTGGAGATGGCCCACACCTTGAGGCCGTGCTCGGCGAGCAGCTTCAGGCGGCCGGGCACATAGTCCTCTTCGGACAGTGCGCGGTCGACCTCGAAATGGTCGCCGGAACACGCGATCTCGAGGCCGTCGTAGCCCCATTCGCTCGCGAGCCTGCACACCTCGGTGAACGGGAGATCCGCCCACTGGCCGGTGAACAGCGTGATCGGACGGCTCATCAAGACTCCTCGAAGGTGATCGCGTCTACGTCGAACAAGCCGCCGGAACCGCCCTTGAACACGAGGAACAACGGGCCGGTGCCGCCGGGGTCGGTGATGGCGGACGCCGGGATGTCGGCATAGGTGTCCCAGCCGCCGGTGTTGGCGACGGTGACCGTCTGGACCAGTGGCCCGTCCACCGCGCCCGAGCGGACCTCGATCGTGCCGCCCGCGCCGCCGGAGGAGACCCGGTAGCCGATGCCGCGGACACCCACGAGATTCACCGGGTCGAATTTGATCCAGTCACCGGATTCGATGTGGCCGACGCGTTTGCCGCCACTGGCGCCGTCGTGCCCGACGACCTCGATCCCGCTCGACTGGGTGTAGAACTCGGCCTGCTTCAGCTTGGGCTGAAGCAGGGACTCCGCCTCGCCGGTGAGCGCCGGAACGCCGTTGGCACCGTTGTCGGTGTAGCTGGCGTTGATGACGCCGAAGACGTTGGCGTCCGCGCCATGGCCTTCGTCGGCGGGGGTGGCGATGGTGCCTTCACAGCCGGTCGCGCGGCTCAGCGGATGCCCGTGTCCCTCGTGGCCGAGGATGTACTCGACGGTGACCTTCGAGCAGTCGATCGGGTTGTCCTCGGCGTCGGTGACCTCGACCTTGAACGGGACCGTGTCCCCGAAGCTGAACACGCTGCCGTTGACCGGCGTCTTCAGCGTGACCACCGGCGCGGTGTTGCCGACGGTGACCACCACGCTCGCCGCCCCGGTCAGCCCGGTGGCGTCGGTGACCGAAAGCTTCGCCGTGTACTGGCCGTTCGCGGTGTAGGTATGCGAAACCGGGTTGGCCTCGGTGGAGTCGGTGGTGCCGTTGCCGTCGAAGTCCCACGCGTAGGTCAGCGCCTGACCGTCGGGGTCGTTCGTCCCGGCCGGGTCGAACTTCACGGTCAGCGGTGCCTGGCCGGACGTCTTGTCCGCGGCCACCTTGACCTCCGGCGTCCGGCGGCCCTTGGTGTAGTCGATCCGGTAGACGGCGGATTCCTTGGAGCCGCCGAAGTAACCGGTGCCGTAGTCGAGGACGTACATCGCGCCGTCCGGGCCGAACTCGACGTTCATCGGGCGGACGAGGTCCATCGAGTCGAAGAACGGCTTGATGGCGCCGCGTTCACCGTTCGGCCCGACGGTGATCTCCTTGATCCAGCTACGTTCCCATTCGTAGGCGAAGGTCTTGCCGTCGAAGTACTCCGGGAACTTGGTCTGCGACGGGTTCTTCGCGTCGTATTGGTAGACCGGGCCGCCCATCGGGGACTCGGGACCGGTGCCGAACTCGGGAACGGAACCGCCGTCGTAGGGGATCCACGCCTTTTCGACGGGCGGCAGATCGGTCAGCCCGGTGTTGCGCGGGCTGGTGTTCTTCGGTTTGGCGCAGTCGAACGCCGCACCCGACTGGCCGGTGGCGAAGTCGTAGTCGATGAACGGCTGGTTGTCGCCGACGCAGTACGGCCAGCCGAAGTTGCCCGGCTTCTTGATCAGGTTGAACTCGACCGTGCCGCCGGGACCGCGCTGGGGGTCGGCCGCACCCGCGTCGGGGCCGTAGTCGGCGAGGTGGATCCAGCCGGTCTTGCGGTCGACGGCGAACCGGAACGGGTTGCGGAAGCCCATCGCGTAGATCTCGGGCTTGGTCTTGGCCGTGCCGCGCGGGAAGAGGTTGCCCTGGGGGACGGTGTACTTCCCGTTCGCGCCGACCTTGATCCGCAGCACCTTGCCGCGCAGGTCGTTGGTGTTGCCGGAGGTGCGCTGCGCGTCGTAGACCGGGTTGCGGTCGGCGCGTTCGTCGATCGGGGTGTAGCCGTCGGAGGAGAACGGGTTGGAATCGTCCCCTGTGGACAGATAGAGGTTGCCCTGTGCGTCGAAGTCGATCTCGCCGCCGGCGTGGCAGCAGATGCCGCGTTCGGCCGGGACCTGGAGGATCTTCTGCTCGCTGGCGAGGTCGAGGTTGTTGTCGGTGGTGAGTTTGAACCGCGAGAGCTGGTTGTAGCCCTTGAACGGTTCGAAGTCCGCCGGGGTGCCGTTCTGCGGGGCGTCACCGGCCGGGGTGTTCAGCTTGGGCGCGTAGTACAGGTACACCCAGCGGTTCTTCGCGAAGTCCGGGTCGATGGCGACACCCTGGAGGCCGTCCTCGTCGTGGTTGTAGACGGGGATCGTCGCGGCCAGCTTCGTGGTCGCGCCGGAGCTGGTGTACCAGACGCGGCCGTCGCGCGAGGTGTGCAGGACGTCGCGGTTGGGCAGCACGGACAGCGCGATCGGCTCGCCGGTCTTCTCTTCGCCCTTGGCGAGGGTGATCTGGTCGAAGTCCGCGTCGACCGGGTCCTGCTCGGTCTCCTTGGCGCAGCCGGCCGCGCTCAGCTTGGTGGCGTACTTGATGCCGCCCGCCAGATGCTTGAGGAAGGCCGGCTCGGCGTAGGAGGCCTTGGTGTGCCCGCCGCCGGTGTACCAGGAGCGGCCGCCGGAGTTCTCGTGGCACCAGGCGATCGGGTGATCGCCCATGGCGCCGTCGCCGGGCTGGTAGCTCTTCTCGTCCAGGCTCGCCAGGACGTGGACGTCGCTGCGCGGGTTCTCGCGGTAGTTGTACCACTCGTCCGTCCGCGGCCACGTCTCCGGCAAGGCATGAGTGGACACGTGGTCGTGGTCCTCGACCTTGACGTTCGCCTGCTGGATCTGGGGGTGGGACTTGAAGTACGCCCCCACCAGCTCGCCGTACCAGGGCCAGTCGTACTCGGTGTCGGAGGCGGCGTGCACGCCGACGTACCCACCGCCTCCCTTCACGTACCGCTCGAACGCGGCCTGCTGCTCCGCGTTCAGCACGTCACCGGTGGTGGAAAGCCAGACCACCGCGTTGAAGCGCTTGAGGTTCGCGTCGGTGAAGGCCGCCGCGTCCTCGGTCGCTTCCACCCCGAAGTGGTTCTGCGCCCCCAGTTCCTTGATCGCCTTGATCCCGTCGGGGATCGAATCGTGCCGGAAGCCCGCGGTCTTGGAGAACACGAGCACCGTCGCTGCTTCGTGCGCCGATGCGGTCTGCACCGGTAGCGCGACGCCTGTCAGAGCCGTGACCATGGCTGTGACGAGCACACCCAGTCGTCGTTTCAAAGACATAGCAGTAGCGATCCTTTCGATGAGCGGCGGCGATCAAGGAAGGGGATGCGGAACGAAAAGCCTTTCTCTGCGGTGGGGATGGGGTGTCATGAGTGATTCGGGTCGTTCTGACTCACGACCTACTGGACCGAGGGCCTTGCCGGCCCCGAGCCGGCCTGAGGTGTTGCGAAAGCCACTTTCGCAACGTTGAAGGTTGCGAAAGTGGCTTTCGCAACGTCGGTACCGGCGAGAACAGGCGGCCTTGTCCCGAAAGCCACTTTCGGGACATCAGACGTCGCGAAAGTGGCTTTCGCGAAACGCACCGACCACACCACCTCCGCCACCTCCTCTACTTCAATCCCTGTAGTGCCAACAGCAACGGATGGACGTCCGTCGCACCCACACGACCGGACGGCTGGAAGGCCGGATCCGAACACAACAGCACCGGACCGTCCTCAGTGGAATCCGGCAGCCGTCCGTGCGAGCCGCGCACCCAGCGCGGATCGGTGGGGACGACGTCCATCGCGTACCGGAGCCCGGCGAACTTCTTCGCCAGGTTGAGCCCGGCCCGCGCCTTGGCGAACTTGTCCTCCGGGTCGAAGAACAGCTCGGCGGGGTCGTAGCCCGGTTTGCGGTGGATCTCGACGCCGCGCGCGAAGTCGGGCTTCCGCTCGTCGTCGAGCCAGTAGTAGTAGGTGAACCACGAGTCCGGCTCGGCGACCGCGACGAGGTCGCCGGCGCGCTCGTGGTCCAGCCCATAACGCCCCTGCGCCTCGCGGTCGAGCACCTCGTCGACGCCGGTCAGCTCGCCGACGATCGCGCGAACCCGCTCGATATCGGCGGAGTCGCGGACGTAGACGTGTGCGACCTGGTGGTCGGCGACGGCGAACGCGCGCGACGCCCACGGGTCGAGGTACTCCATACCCGCCTGGGTGTAGACCTCCAGCAGGCCCTCACGCCGCAGCGCCCGGTTGATGTCGACCGGCCTGCTGACGTTCGTGATCCCGTACTCGCTGAGCGCGACCACGGTCGCCCCGGCGTTGCGGGCGTCGTCGAGCAGCGGCGCGAGCGCGTTGTCCAGTTCCCGGGCCGCCAAAACGGCCTGCGGCGCGTCGGGTCCGAAGCGCTGCAGGTCGTAGTCCAGATGCGGGACGTAGGTCAGCAGCAGGTCGGGGCGCTTCTCCCGCAGGATCTGCCGGGAAGCGCCGATCACCCACTTGCTCGACTTGATCGACGCGGTCGGGCCCCAGTACTGGAACAGCGGGAACTCCCCCAGCGCGCCGGTCAGCTGGTCGTGCAGTTCGGGCGGCCGCACGTAGGCGTCCGGCGACTTGCGGCCGTCGGCGTGGTAGATCGGCCGCGGGGTCACCGTGACGTCGGTGCTCATCCCCATCGCGTACCACCAGCAGACGTTCGCCGACGTGTAACCGGGATGCGCCGCCCGCGCGGTCTCCCACAGTTTCTCGCCGCCGACGAGCCGGTTGTGCTGCCGCCACAGGAAGATCTCGCCCAGTTCGCGGAAGTACCAGCCGTTGCCGACGATCCCGTGCTGCGCGGGCATGAGCCCGGTGAGGAACGTCGACTGCGCGCTGCAGGTGACGGCGGGCAGCACCGTGCCCAGTTCGGCCTGCCAGCCGTCGCGGGCGACGGCGGACAGGTTCGGCATGTCCCGCAACGCCTTCGGGGTCAGCCCGACGACGTCGATGACGACCAGCGGCTTCACGCGGAAACCCCTTCCTTGACGAGGTTCGCCTGTGCCCACTCGAGTTCCGCGGCGATTCCGCCGACGAGGTCGCCCGCGTCCGGGAGCACGCTCCAGGTGTAGGTCTCGACCTCGATATGCGGATCGCCGGTCAGCCCGGCGGCGACGGTGCGCAGGACGTCCGTGGTGGTGGACAGCGGCGCGGCCGGGGCCTGGTGCAGCGGCATGTGGAAGTGCACGCGCCACGGCCGGTCACCAGGCAGGTCGGTCCACGCGTCGGGCAGGTCGTCGGCCTTGCGCACGACACCGTCGGCGCCGAGCTCCCGGACCTGGTGCAGGTAACGCGGTTCGGCGAACGCCGCCAGCGCTTCCTTCGCCTCGGCGGGATCTTCGACGCGCAACGCGGCGGAGGCCTGCACCTTGACGATGTCCACATCGGACTTCGCGATCGCGGCCAGTGTCTCCGCCGGATCGGCGAACGAGACCGCGAGGTGGCAGGTGTCCAGGCACAGCCCGACGTACTCCGGGTCGACGCGGCCGGAAAGCCAGGCCAGCGCGTCGGCCACGGTATCGAGCACGCAGCCGGGTTCGGGTTCGACGGCCAGCTTGATCGGCCGGTCACCGATCGCCCGGACGACCTCGGCGAAGGCCTCGGCCGCACGGCGGTCGTCGTGCTCGGACCACGGCTCGCGCCACGCGAGCGGCAAGGTGGAGATGCTGCCGTACGTGGCGTCTTCGGCGAGCAGCTCGGAGAGCACGTTCACGCAGTCGATCGTGTACGCGACCCTGTCGGGATTCGTCCACTCAGGACGGTAGACCGCGTGCTTGACGACGTCGTCGTGGAAGCCGCCGTACGGGAACGCGTTGAGCGTGTACACCGAAAGCCCTCGGGCATCGAGTTCGGCGCGGAAACGCTTGCGTGCCCCGGTGTCTTCGGCGAGCCCGCGCGCGACCGGCGCGGAAAGCCACAGTCCGACGCCGAGGCGATCGGCGCCCAGCCGCTCGCGCACCGGGAGCGCGTACCGCTCCAGCTGCGCGACGATGCCGTCGACGTCCTCGGCGGGATGGACGTTCGTACAGTAGGAGATCATTTGCGGGCACCTCGCAGAACCGAGTTGCCCTCGAACGTCACGGCCTCGCCGGTGAAACCGGGCAGCGGGTCGAGGGTGAGCCTGCCGCTCAGCCCGTAGAAGTCGACTGGGTTCTGCCAGAGCACCATGTCGACGTCGGCTTCGGTGAAACCGCCGTCGAGCATCGCCTGTCCGGTCTTGGCGGTCTTCAGCGGATCGGAGCGGCCCCAGTCGGCGGCCGAGTTGACGATCATGTTGTCCAGTCCGTACTGGCGCAGGATCTCGACCATCCGGTGCTCGTCCATCTTGGTGTCCGGGTAGATGGAGAAGCCCATCCAGGCGCCGGAATCCTTGACCAGCTTGACGGTGACCTCGTTGAGGTGGTCCACGACCACGCGCTCCGGCGCGACACCGGCCTCACGGACGACGTCGAGGGTGCGCTTGGTGCCTTCCAGCTTGTCGCGGTGCGGGGTGTGCACCAGGACGGGGAGGTCGTGCTCCAGCGCCATCGCCAGTTGCAGCGAGAAGACCTCGTCCTCTTCCTTGGTCATCGAGTCGTAGCCGACCTCGCCGACCGCGACCACACCGTCCTTGGCCAGGTACCTCGGAAGCACGTCGAGCACCTCGCGGCAGCGCGGGTCGTTGGCCTCCTTGGGGTTCAGCGCGATCGTGCAGTGGTGGCGGATGCCGAACTGGGCGGCACGGAACCGTTCCCAGCCGATGAGCGCGTCGAAGTAGTCGGTGTACGAGCCGACGCTGGTGCGCGGCTGCCCCAGCCAGAACGCCGGCTCGACCAGGGCGCGGACACCGGCCGCGTACATGGCTTCGTAGTCGTCGGTGGTCCGGGAGGACATGTGGATGTGGGGATCGAAGATACGCACTGGCTCAGTTCTCCTTGAGGAGGTCGAGGGCGTCGGCGGGTACGTCACGTCCGGCCGCCCTGCGTTCGTCGGCGAAGTCGGCGAGCATTCTCCGAAGCTCGTCGTCCGCGCGGGAAGTGAGATCCGCGACGGCGGCCAGCGGCACACCGACGAAGACGCATTTGAGGACGCCGTGGCGCCACGTGTGGTCGTCCAGGAACCGGGCGAAGGCACCCATGGCGGCGGCGACCAACCTGATGTCGTTGGCGCGCAAGGCGTCCTCGACCAGTTTGATCCCGGCGTCGGTGACTTCGGCGCCCGGCGACTCCAGCGAGTTGAGCGCCCGAAGGACCCCGCGCCGCTCGGCGTCGTCGCCGTAGCGGTAGAGATCGCGCAGTTCCGCGGCCAGCGCGGCGTCGCCGAGGACGTCGGCCAAGACCGTCACGAGCCGGACCCGTGCCCGGTCGTCGACGGTGCCGTGGACCAGTCCCTGCGGATCGCTGTCCGGCCGCAGCGCGGCACGGCCGACTTCACGGCCGACGGCAGGGAAGATCGAGCCGATCACCGACGGCTTCTCCCGGATCCGGCGTTCCGCCTTGGCCGACCACGTCTGCGGCATCGCCTCGGTGAGCGCCGCGAAGGCCCGCCGCGCGGTGTCCGGCGCCGCGTGGCTGTGCCGGGGCAGTTCGACCGCGGCCAGCCCGGTGTAGCCGATCTCCGCCAGCGCGGCGAGCGTGCCTGGCAGATCCAGGTGCCCGTCGCCGAACTCCAGATGCTCGTGGACCCTCGGCAGCATGTCGTCCAGCTGCACGTTCCACAGCAGCGGACCGGCGAGGCGGACGCACTCGGCCGCGTTGACCGGCTCGACGGCGACGCAGTGCCCGACGTCGAGCGTGACGCCGAACAGCTCCGGCTCGCCGAGCTCCTTGCGCAGGTCCAGGACCTGGCTCAGATGCTGCACGAGGTGCCCGGGTTCGGGTTCCATCGCCAGCCGCACGTTCAGCCGCGCGGCGTGCTCCAGTACCGCCGCGACACCCTCACGCAACCGGGACCAGGCGACTTCGGTGTCCAGAGTGGACACTCCGGACCAGAACGAAACGCAGTCCGCGCCGAGGTCCCCGGCGATCCGCAGAGCCCGCGCCAGGAAATCGATCCGGAGTGCGGGATCGTCCGACAGCAGGGTCGGCGAGTGCTTGCGCCACGGGTCGAGCAGGTAGCGCGCGCCGGTTTCGATGACGACGCGGTCCAGGCCGAGCGCCGAAAGCCGCGAGGCCACGTGGTCGACCTGTCGCGCCAGATCGTCGGCGAACGGGTCGAGGTGGTCGTGGTCCAGCGTCAGCGCCACCCCGGTGTACCCGAGGTCGGCGATGATCGCGAGGGCGTCGTCGAGCCGGTGGTTGGAGAAGCCGTTGGTGCCGTATCCGAGGGAAAACGTCATGTGGGGCTCACCTTCCGCGACAGCTTGCGGGCGATCGGCAGCGCGGCCGCGACCAACGCGGCCCCCAGTACCGAACCCTTGGCCGTGATCGCCGCCTGGAGCGGGACCATGCCGTGGATGCCGGACTTCGTCGCCGAGCGCACCGACTTCGCCGACGGGTCACGGACGGCGTCCGCCTGTGCCCGGCCGACCAGGCCCGCGTAGCCCGAACCGGCCGCCATCGAGGCCGCGCGATGCCAGCCGCCCCGTGCCGGTCCGGTCAATGCCAACGTTGTCGCCGCACAGCTGGTGGCCAGTGCGGCACGTGCCGTACCCGGTTTCGCACCGTGCACTTCCCCGGTGGACAACGCCGTGACGCCGAGCGTGTGGACGCCGACAGCCGCCGCGGCGGTGGCCGCCTTCTTCGGGGAGTCACCGGCGCCCAGCAGGACGTCGAGCGTGCGACAGGCCGCCATCGCCACCGGTCCGGCCGGGGTCGGCTTGAGCACCGTGTCGTAGGCCCACACCGCGCCCGCGAGCGGGACCGCGACCCGCATCGCCCGGCGGCCGCCGCCGAGCGCCGCCAGGCCAAGTCCGGCGGCGGTCAGCGCGGCCCCGGTGGTGAGCGCCGCGCCGGCACTCACCCGCCCGGACGGGATCGGCCGCTCGGGACGCTCCACGGCGTCGAGCTTCCGGTCCGCCCAGTCGTTGAGGGCCATCCCGGCCCAGTAGAAGGCGACCGAGGACAGCGGCAGCAGCAGCCGTCGCCCGGTCATCTTGAGCCCCGCCGCGGCGGATCCGGCGACCGTGTCGCCGAGCACCGTCAGCGCGGCGGGCGCCCGCACGAGTTCCACGTAAGCCTTCACAGGGTTCCCGCCCAGGCGATCAGGCGGGCGGTCTGCTCGGCGAAGCGGTGTTCGTCGCTGCCCAGCGGATCCTTGAAGAAGAAGCCGAGTTCGGTCAGCGCGCCGCTCTGGCCGCCGGCGTGCGCCGCGGTCACCAGCCTCGCGAGGTCGAGGATCAGCGGCGCCGCGAGCGCGGAGTCGTAGCCGGTCCAGGTGAACTGCAGGCTCATGCGCGCGCCGAGGAAACCCTCGAACGACACGTGGTCCCACGCGGTCTTGATCTCGCCGAGGTCGGGCACGTTGTCGATGTGCAGCGGCGCGGTGACGTCCTCGCCGAGCAGCGCCGCGAGCCCGCGCGCCTTCGACTCCAGCTTGCTGTTCGCGGTCACCGGGTCGGCCAGGGTCTCGCCGTCGCCGCCGCCCAGCAGGTTGGTGCCCGCCCAGGAACGGACCTTCAACGCCCGCGCGCTGAACATCGGCGCGAGGACCGTGCGCAGCAGCGTCTCACCGGTCTTGCCGTCGCAACCCGCGTACGGCAGGCCTTCCCGCTCGGCGAGCTGCCGCAGCGCGGGCAGGGTGATCCCGGCAGACGGCGTGAACTCGACGTACGGGCTTCCCGCCTTCATTGCCGCATAGGCCGACAGGGAACTCGACGGGAGCACTGCCCGCGCCGGGTCCGCCAAGGCCGCTTCGAGCGCGTCGAGGTCGTCGTGTTCGGGCAGGTGGGGGCAGGGGGCCTCGGTGGAGGACACGTTGACCACGACGACCCGCGCGAGGCCGTGCCGGTCGGCGAAAGCTCGGATGTCCGCCGTGAGCCGGGCGGCCGCGTCGGCCTGGGCACCGGTGTGCGTCGCCGGGTGGTAGCCGTCGCGGATCTCGGCGTCCACCTCGGCCAGCCCGGACCGGACCGCGGAGAACACCGCGTGCCCGAACACGCCGGCGTGCGCCAGCTGCTCGGCCCGCTTCTCCAGCGGCGTGTGCGCGATGTCGTGCCCGCCGAGGACCAGATCGTCCCAGCCCGGCAACGGAACCCCGGCGAACGCGGGCAGTTCGGTGACGCAGCCGCCACCGCCCGTCACCCCCGCGCGGAGGGCGAGGAGCCCCACCGCGGCCGTGGTGGCCACCGACCCCCTCGCCCCGATCAACCAGATGCCCGTACGCTCGTGAGCAGGCATTTCTCCACCTTTCCCAAAACCCGAAAACGCCAACTGAGTTCACCATCGGATGGTCGGACGTTTCCGGATCGAACCAAGTCGCAGTGATAGCCGTCATGCGACTTTCGGCTGAATCTCTACAGCCGTTACCACTCCGCCTCGTCCTCGGTCTTCTCCATGTCCTCAGCTACTTCCCTTCGTGGTGACGCCGGGCACAGCCGTCCAGCGCGCCTCTTCGGCGGCGCTCCGCTCGACCGCGGCCAAGACCTGCTGAACCCTCAACCCGTCCTCGAAGGACGGTTCGGGATCCGTGCCGTCGCCGATCGCGGTGAGCAGGTCGGCGACCTCGTTGGTGAAGGTGTGCTCGTAGCCGAGGAGATGCCCCGGCGGCCACCAGACCCCGACGTACGGGTGCTCGGGTTCGGTGACCAGGATCCGGCGGAAGCCCGCCTCGGTGGCGGGCTGGCCGCCGTCGAAGAAGGACAGTTCGTTCATCGACTCGAAGTCGAACGCGAGGCTCGCCTTCGACCCGTTGATCTCCAGCCGCATCGCGTTCTTGCGGCCCAGCGCGAACCGGGTCGCCTCGAAACTCGCCACCGCGCCGCCGGTGAACCGGCCGAGGAACAGCGCGGTGTCGTCGACGGTCACCTGACCCGTGCCGCCGTCGCCGTCCGGCCGCTCCTTGACGAAGGTGTTGGTCAGCGCCGACACCCCGGTGATCGTCTCGCCGGTGACGAACTGGGCGGCGTCGACGATGTGCGCGCCGAGGTCGCCCAGCGCACCCGAGCCCGCCTTGTCCTTGTGCAGCCGCCAGGTCATCGGCGCCTGCGCGTCGGCCAGCCAGTCCTGCAGGTACACCGACCGCACGTGGCGGATCTCGCCGAGCGCCCCGCTCGCGACCAGTTTCCTGGCGTGCGCGAGCGCGGGCACCCGGCGGTAGTTGAAGGCCACCATCGACCGGACGCCGTTCGCCCGCGCCTTCGCCGCCGCCTCGGCCATCGCTTCGGCCTCGGCGAGGGTGTTGGCCAACGGCTTCTCGCACAGCACGTGCTTGCCCGCTTCGAGCGCGGCGATCGCGATCTCGGCGTGACTGTCGCCCGGCGTGCAGATGTCGACCAGGTCGACGTCGTCACGGGCGATCAGCGCGCGCCAGTCCGTCTCGACGTCTTCCCAGCCGAACCGTTCCGCCGCGGCCTTCGTCCGCACCTCGTCACGGCCGCCGAGCACGGCGAGTCTCGGGATCAGCGGTGGCGCGAAGAACCGGTGCACACTGCGCCACGCGTGCGAATGCACCGCACCCATGAACGCGTGGCCCACCATGCCGATCCCGATCGTTTCCTTTGCCGTGCTCATGCCCCTCCTATGTCTCCGCTTGCGTGTGTCGGGTACGCGGGTTTACGAGTCGAAGCCGACGTCCATGTACTTGTCGACGTTCTCCTTGGTGACCACCGCGGAGTACGTGGTGATCTCGGCGGGGATCTCGTGCTCGGCGAAGTCGCCGGCCCCCTTGCCCTGGCCGAGAAGCCGCGCGAGCGAGATCGCCGAAGACGCCATCGACGGGCTGTAGAGCACCGTCGCCTTCAGCGGCTCGGCGTCGGACTTGATCAGGTTCATCGCGTTCTTCGAACCCGCGCCGCCGACCATCAGGAAGTCCTTGCGGTTGGCGTTGTTGATCGCCGCGATGACGCCGACACCCTGGTCGTCGTCGTGGTTCCAGAGGGCGTCCAGCTTCGGCGCGGACTGCAGCAGGTTCGAGGTCTGCTGCTCGCCGGACTCCGGGGTGAACTGCGCCGATACCCGCGGCCCGATCTGGAAACCCTGACGCGCCAAGGCGTCCTTGAAACCCTTGCTGCGTTCCTGGGTCAGCGGCAGCGAGTCGATGCCCGCGACCTCGCCGATGACGGGGCTCGCGATGTTCTTCGCCTTCATCTGCTGTGCGATGTAGTTCCCGGCGTTGACGCCCATGCGGTAGTTGTCGCCACCGATCCAGGTGCGGTACGCGAGCGGGGTGTCGAAGACGCGGTCCAGGTTGATCACCTGGATACCGGCGTCCATCGCCTGCTGGCCGACCGCGGTCAGCGCCTTGCCGTCGAACGGCAGGATCACCAGCACGTTGACCTTGGCGTTGATCAGCGTCTCCACCTGGGAGATCTGCTGGTTGACGTCGTTGGTGCCCTCGGTGGCGTTGAGCGTGACCTCACTGAACTTCTGCGCCTGCGCGCGGGCGTTCTTGGTGATGGCCGCCATCCAGCCGTGGTCCGCGGCCGGCGCCGAGAACCCGATGGTCACCGGGGTTCCGGGCTGCGAGTTCGCTCCGGCGTTGGCCACGTTGGCCGCGTTGTTCTGCGCCGGTGCCTCGTTCGAGGTGCACGCGGTCAGCAGCGCACCCGCTCCGACGGCCGCGCCTCCCAGCAGGAAACGGCGGCGGTGCAGGGATTGTTCGGTCATGACGACTCTCCATCCACGGTGATCAAGTACTCGTCTTGGATTTCTTGACGGAGCGGAACTGCAGTAGCGCGGCCAGGACGATGATCACGCCCTTGGCGATGTTCTGGATGTCGGTGTCCAGGTTGTTGAGCGTGAAGATGTTGGACAGCACGGTGAAGATCAGCACGCCGATCAGGGTGCCGATGAGCGAGCCGCGGCCACCGGTGAGCAGCGTGCCGCCGATGACGACCGCCGCGATGGCGTCGAGTTCGTAGAGCATGCCGTTGGTCGAGGCGCCCGCGGTGGTGCGAGCGACGACCATCAGCGCGGCGATGCCGCAGCAGAGGCCGGCGACGCCGTAGACGAGGGCGGTGTGCCGCTTGACGTTGATGCCCGCCAGCCGCGAGGCCTCGGCGTTGCCGCCGACGGCGAAGGTGCGGCGGCCGAACGTGGTGCGGTTCAGCAGCACCCAGCCGATCACGAACACCAGCGCGAACATCCAGATCAGCACCGGGATGCCGAGCAGGTCACCGCGGAAGAAGTCGAGGAAACCCGCTTCCGCCACCACCTGCGTGCGGCGGCCACTGATGCGTTCCGCGAGCCCGCGGGCCGAGACGTACATCGCCAGTGTCGCGATGAACGGCACGATCTTCCCGTAGGAGACCAGGATCCCGTTGACCAGCCCGCAGCCGAGGCCGACCAGGAGTCCACAAAGGATCATCACGAACGGGCCGTAGGACTGGGTGGCCAGCGTGGTCAGCCAGACACTGGAGAGCGCCACGATCGACCCGACCGAGAGGTCGATGCCGCCGGCGATGATCACGAACGTCATCCCGACGCTGACCACCCCGATGGCCGCGGCGAGCCGCAGGATCGTCGAGATGTTGCCGTCGGTGAAGAACTGGTCGGGCCTCGTGACCTGGCCGACGATGCACAGGATGACCAGTACCCCGGCCAGCCCGAGCAGCCGGGTGTCAAGCGAGAAGTTTCGCTTTTCCTTGGGTGGTACAGGTTCCACGGCGGGTCCCGTACGCACCGATTCGGCTTGGTCGGTCACGCCGCACTCCCCTCGAGAATCACGTCGAGCACATCCGCCTCTGTCAGCTCCGCAGACGGCTTTTCAGCCAGGACACGTCCTTCACGCAGCACCAGCACCCGGTCGGACAGTCCGAGTACTTCGGGGATCTCGCTGCTGACGAGCACGATCGCGACGCCGGTCGCGGCCAGTTCCTCGATCAGCCGGTACAGCTCCGCCCGCGCGCCGACGTCGACCCCGCGGGTCGGTTCGTCCAGCAGCAGGACCCGGCAGCCGCGGACCAGCCAGCGCGCGAGCACCGCCTTCTGCTGGTTGCCGCCGGACAGCGTGCGGATGATCCGATGCGGGTCGGCGGGCCGGAGATCGAGGCGCCGCAGGCTTTCCCCGGCGTCGTCGAGTTCCCTGCCCCGCTCGGTGAAACCGAACGTCGCGTACTTGCTCAGGCTCGCCAGGGTCACGTTGTGCACCACGGGCAGGTCCAGCAGCAGCCCCTGGCTCTTGCGTTCCTCCGGCGCCAGGCCGATCCCGGCCTTGACCGCCGCGGACACGCTGCCCGGCCGGACCGGTTCGCCGTCGACCGACACCGAACCCGCGTCCTGCTTGCGCGCCCCGAAGATCGTCTCCAGCAGTTCGCTGCGGCCCGAGCCGACGAGACCCGCGATACCGACGACCTCACCGGCGTGCACGGTGAAGTTCACGTTCTCGAACTCGCCGACGGTGGTCAGGTTCTCCACCTTGAGGACCTCTTTGTCCGGGTCCACGTGCTCCTGATGGCGCGGGCCGAACACGGTTTCGACCTTGCGGCCCGCCATCAGCGCGACGAGGTCGGCGGTCGGGGTCTCCTTGGCGTCGAGGCCGGTGGCGACGGTCTTGCCGTCCTTGAGCACGGTGACGCGGTGCCCGATCCGCCGCAGTTCTTCGAGCCGGTGGGAGATGTAGATGATCGCGACACCCTCGGCGGTCAGTTCGCCGACGATGCGGAACAGGTTGTCGACCTCTTCCCCCGCCAGCGCCGCGGTGGGCTCGTCCATCACCAGCAGCTTCGCGTCGTACGCGAGCGCCCGTGCCATCGAGACCAGCTGCTGCCCCGCAGCGGAGAGCTTGCCGACCTCGGTCGACGGCGTGATCTCGGGATGCCCGAGCCGGGCCATCAGCTTCGCGGCCTTGTTCCGGGACTCGCTGATCCGCGTGAACCCGAACGACGCGCGCTCGCGGCCGAGGAAGATGTTGTCCGCCACGGAAAGCCCGGGCACCAGGTCGAGTTCCTGGTACATGGTCGCGATGCCGATCTTCAGCGCGGCGACCGGCGAGGCCAGCGTGACCGGCTCGCCCTGCCAGGAGATCTCGCCGCCGTCGGGACGGTGTGCCCCGGCGAGCGTTTTGATCAGCGTGGACTTGCCCGCGCCGTTCTGGCCGAGCAGACAGTGCACCTCGCCGGATTCGACGTCGAAATCGACGCCGTCGAGTGCACGCACCCCCGGGAAGGTCTTCACGATCCCCCGGACGGAGAGCAGGGTCATGCCGGAGCCTCCTCGGTCTCGAAAGGAACTAATGTCGGGTCGGCGAAAAGCCGTTCGGTGGCGAGATGCGCGGCGCCGCGCAGCGGGGCGGTGGTGCCCAGCGGCGACGGCTCGACACGGCAGGCGGGCTCGTGCCCGAGCGGCCGCGCGGACAGTTCGCGGCGCACCGGCTCGACCAGCCATTCGCCCAGTGCGGCGAAGTAACCGCCGAGCACCACGACGTCCGGGTCGAGTACATCGACCACAGTGGACACCGCGATGCCGAGCGCGACCCCGAGTTCGGAGACCGCCGCGACGGCGCGCTGGTCACCGCGCTGCACGCGGTGTTTGAGCAGCCCGACCCGGCCGTCGACGCCGAGCGCGGGATCGTGCAGCGGGTCGCCGGGCGAGGCGGCGACGCGCAGGACGGCGTTGAGCCCGGCCTTGGTCTCCAGGCAGCCGACCCGGCCGCACTGGCACTGTTCGCCGGACGGGTCGACGGTGATGTGCCCGACCTCGCCCGCGAAACCCCTGGCACCGCGCAGAAGCGCGCCACCGGACACGAGCCCGCCGCCGACACCCGTCCCGCCGCTGAGGTAGAAGAGCTCCCGCACGCCTTGCCCGACTCCGGCGACGGCCTCGCCGACCGCGCCGAGATTGGCCTCGTTGTCGACCGCGATGGCGTCGGCCCGCAGCCCGAGCCTGGCGGCGAGGAGGTCGGCGATCTCGGCGTCGCGCCAGCGCAGGGTCGGCGCGAACCGCAGCACGGCGGCGGCCGAATCGACCAGTCCCGGCACCGAGACGGTGACGCCGACCGGCTGGTCGTCGAGCAGCACCTGCCTGGCGAGGAAAGCGAGCTCGTCCATGCTCCGGTGCAACCCGAGCGCGGCGACGTCGGCGGTCTCCGTGCGTTCGGCGACGACGCGGCCGTCGAGGTTCGTGACGACGGCGGCGAACCGGTCGGCCTCGACACTGAGCGCGAGCCCGCAGGCGCTGGCGCCGTTCAACTCGACCAGCTGGCTGGGCCTGCCGTTGCCGCCGCCCTGGAGTCCGGCGGACCGGACGAGACCGCGATCGGACAGCTCGGTGATCAACCCGGAGACGGCCGCCTTGGTGAGCCCGCAGCGCGCCGCGAGCTGGGTACGCGACAGCGGCCCCGCACGCAACGCCCGCAGGAGCGCGGCGAGGTTCGCCGTGCGTGGGCTGACCGGGTCGAGCTGCCCGGATTCAGTCGCGGCCACACTGCCCTCACTTACGAATCGGCCGTAACAAACTTTGTTACTTAGCCAGCGAAAGTAGGGTGGCTTCTGTCACTCGTCAAGGTGACAACAGGACAGAAATGGGTGCCATCACCCGAATAGCCGTCCAGAACCGCGCAGACTTTCGTACTTGTCGAGCGAAAGTCTGCACGATCTTGACGTTACTAATCGGAATCAGGTGAGTGCCTAACGTGCCGCCGAGCGGTCACTCAGCGCTCCCGGCGGCCCTCCTCGCGTGTGCCTCCCGCGTGCAATGAAGGGGCCTTTCATTGCAAAATTTGCTATGAAAGGCCCCTTCATTGCACGGGCGGGGAGACGCAGGTGAGGCGCCTCAGCTACTGAGCGTGAAGGCGCGGTCCGTAGCGGACCACGCGGCCCCGATGACGCCCGCGGTGTCCCCCAGCTCGGACAGCACGATCGGCAGGTTCCCGGTCGCGAGCGGCAGCGACCGCCGGTAGACCGAGCTGCGGATCTCGGCGAGCAGCTGATGCCCGAGCTGCGCCACGCCGCCACCGATCACGACCATGCCCGGGTTCACGAAACTCACCAGCGAGGCGACCACCTGCCCGAGCCGCCGTCCGCCGTCGCGGATCAGGTTGACCGCGCCGAAGTCGCCCGACGCCGCCGCGCGGCCGACGTCCGCGGCGGTGATCGCGCCGCGGTCGGCGACGACGTCGGCGAGGTACGCCGACCGGCCGCTGCGCGCGAGCGTCAGCCCGTCGCGGGCCAGCGCGGCGCCGCCGAAGTACGCCTCGAGACAGCCTGTCTCACCGCAGGCGCAGGTCGGCCCGTAGTCGTCGAGCCGGATGTGCCCGATGTCGCCCGCGGTGCCGGCGACGCCGCGGTACACCTTGCCGCCCAGCACGATCCCGCAGCCGATACCGGTACCGATCTTGACGAACACCAGGTCGTCGGTGGAGCGGGCGACGCCGGCGTGCCGTTCCCCGAGGGCCATCGAGTTCACGTCGTTGTCGACGGTGACCGGGCAGCCCAGCAGCCCGCCGAGATGGTCGCGTACGGAAAACCGGTCCCAGCCGGGCATTATCGGCGGCGCGACCGCCATGCCCTCGGCGAAACTCACCGGCCCCGGGAGGCCGATCCCGGCGGCGATCAGTTTGCCCGGCGCCTCTTCGCGGATCTTCTCCGCCAGCGCGGCGACGCGTTTGAGCACGACGTGCGGGCCCTGCCGGACGTCGCAGTCTTCGACGGTGTGCACCAGCACCTCGCACGATGCGTCGGTGAGGGCGACCCCGACCGACGTCGCGCCGACGTCGACGGAGAGCACGCGCAGGTCGCCCGCCAGCCGCACCAGTGTGGACCGTCTGCCGCCCCGGCTCGCCGACGGACCCGCGGTTTCGACGAGGCCGACCTCGGCGAGCCGCGCGACCTCGGCACCCACCCGGGCGCGCGGCAGTTCCAGCCGCTCCCCCAGTTCGACCCGGGACATCGGCCCCTCATCCCGCAGCAGGGTCAGCAACTGGGTCTGGTGCCGGGTTTCGACCATCGGATGCTCCGTGGTGGATGCCGTGCTCATTCAGCCGAGCCTACGGTGTTGTCCACTTCGTGTCCCGAATGCCTGTGGACACTCGGCTTCGCCTGAACATCGCGCGGTAGTCCCGCGGCCGGTGGCCGGTCAGCCGGGCGAAGACCGCGCTGAACGTCCCGGGATCGCGGTAGCCGACCTCGGCGGCGATACCGGCGATCGTTCGCTCCGTGGTCTCCAGCAGATGCTTCGCCCGGCGCACCCGCGCCTCCTGGAGGTAGCCGAGCGGAGTTTTGCCGGTCTCGCCCCGAAACCGCCGCAGCAGGGTTCGCGCGCTGACGTGGAACGTCGTGGCGAGCAGTCCGAGGTCGTACCGCTCGCGCAGGTTCTGGTCCAGCCGGCGTTTGACGCCTTGGGAGAACTCCCTGCCGGTGGCGGGCAACAGATCCGCGTCGACATACGGCGCCTGGCTCGACCGCGCGTCGTCGACGAGGGCGATCCGCGCGGTCGCGCGAGCGACCCGGCCGCCGTGGTGTTCACGGATGAGCCCGAGAGCGAAGTCGTACATCGCGCTGAACGCGCCCGTCGTGGTCACTCCGCTGTCGGTGACCACGAGTTCGTCCGGGAGGACCTCGGTGCCGGGGCGGCGATCGGCCAGCCGTCCGGCGAAAAGCCACGAGGTGGTCGACCGCCGCCCGTCGAGCAGGCCGGCGTCGGCCAGCAGGAACGCGCCGACGCAGATCGAAACCACCGCGACTCCCGCCTCCGAAGCGGATTTGACGGCCTCGATTTCCGGGCGCAGCGACCTGAGCTTCGTGTCGAGGTCGAGCCCCGGCGACAGCTCGAACCCGGGGACGACCAGGACATCGACCGGCCGCACCGGCGACACCGTGATCACCGCACCGCCGGAGGCGACCACGCGCCGCCTCGGCGACAGGATCGAGACCTCGTACGAAGGATCCTCGGCCGCGGCGACATGAGAGGCCATCGTGAGGAGATCGGGAACCCCGAAAACCTCCGAAGCGAAACATCCCGGATAGGCGAGCACTCCGACGCGCTGCGCGGTCACCATGATGGCGAGATTACCCGACGATATGGCGATCTCGCCCCTGTCCGAGCCGGCGGGCGCACTGCACGATGGCGCCATGACCCTCGCGGACTTCTCGAAACGGCTCGTCGAAGTCGACGGCGTCGGCAAAACCGTCTACGTCGCCGGATCCGGGGCGGCGGTGGTGCTGATGCCGGAGATGCCCGGCATCAGCCCGGACGTCGTCCGCTTCGCGCGCTGGATCCGGGACGCGGGTTTCACCGTCTACCTTCCGTCGCTCTTCGGTGTCGACGGCGCTTTCCCCACCGCCGCGGACGGGGAGAAGGTCGTCCGCCGCGCCTGCGTCAGCGCCGAGTTCCGGGCGTTCGCCGGCGGCGGCACAAGCCCCGTCGTGACCTGGCTGCGCGGGCTGGCGAGGAAGGCGTTCGAGGAATGCGGCGGGCCGGGCGTCGGCGCGATCGGCCTCTGCTTCACCGGCAACTTCGCCCTCAGCATGACCCTCGAACCGGCCGTCATCGCTCCCGTCGTCAACCATCCTTCGCTGCCGCTGGACGACCCGGCCGGGCTGGAACTCGGCGACGCGGACGCCACCCGGATACGTGAACGTGTCGAGCGCGATGGACTGAAGGTGCTCGCCTACCGCTTCGAGAACGACCGGTGGTGCACCGGGCAGCGCTTCGCCGCGTACCGGGCACTTCTCGGCGACGCGTTCGACGGTCGCGTACTCCCCGACGAGGTGGCCAATCCCGAACCGCCGCCGTTCTTCCGTGACGTCGTGGCCTGCCCCCACAGCGTCGTCACCGCCCACCTAGTCGACCAGGAAGGCCATCCCACCGTCCGGGCCAGGGACGAGATCCTGGCCTTCCTCGCCGACCAGCTCAGCTGAGCCGAACCCCCGGATTCACGCAATTAGTCACCTACTTGCGTCAGGTCAGGCACGCAAGTAGGTGACTAATTGCGGGGTCAGGGCGGTCAGGACCAGAGGTAGCGGCGCTCGGGCCGTCCTGTCCCGCCGTACTTGAGGGTCACCTCGGCCTTCCCCGTCGCCACGAAATGCTCCAGGTACCGGCGCGCGCTCACCCGGGCGACGCCGGTCGCCTCCGCGCATTCGCTCGCGGACATCCCGCCCGGCGCGCCCCGGAGCGCGGTCTCCACCAGCCGCGCGGTCTGGACGGTGAGTCCCTTGGGCAGCACGGGTTTCGCGCTCGGCCGCGAGCCGAAGACCTGGTCGACGTCGGCCTGGCCCGCCTCGGCCAGCCGGTCCAGCCGCTGGTGCAGCGACGCGAAATGGGTGAGCTGATCCCGCAGCGACGCGTACTCGAACGGCTTGATCAGGTAGTGCAGGACCCCGCCCCGCATCGCCTGCCGCACGGTCTCCACGTCCGTCGCGGCGGTGATCAGGATGACGTCGACGTCCTCGGTGGCGCGCAACTCCCGCAAGACCGAAAGCCCGTCGAGGTCGGGGAGATAGACGTCCAGCAGCACCAGATCCGGTTTCAGCTCCCGCGCCAGGCGGAGCGCGTCGGCGCCGGTGTGCGCGACCCCGACCACGGCGAACCCCTCCGTGCGCGCGACGTATCCACTGTGGACTTTCGCGACCATGAAATCGTCGTCGACGACGAGGACCCGGATCATCGCGGCAACCTCGCCGTGAACACCGCGCCGCCGGAGTTGTGCACCTCGACGGAACCGCCACGCCGGACGCACGCCTGCCGGATCAGCGCGAGCCCGAGACCGCGCTGGCCGTGTGCGGCGGCCTTCGTGGTGAAGCCGTGCTCGAACACTTCTTCCGCGATCTCCGGGGCGACTCCCGGTCCGGAATCGCGGACCTCCACCCGCACTTCGTCCTCCTCCTGCCACACGCCGACCTCGATCCAGCCACGCTCACCACCCAGCGCGTCCAGCGCGTTGTCGACGAGATTTCCCAGCACTGTCACCAAATCCGTGGAAAGGCCGTCCTCGACACGGTCGAGTTCGCTGTCGGGGGCCATGCGCAGGCCGGCCCCGCGTTCCGCGGCCAGCGACGCCTTCGCGATCAGCAGCGCGGCCACCGCCGGGTCGCCGATACGCGAGCCGACCTCGGCGCGCCACTCGCCCTGAGCCGAGCTGATCCGGCTGACATAGCCGCGGACCTCTTCGTATTCCCCGAGTTCCAGCAGTCCGGAAATGGTATGCAGCCGGTTGCTGAACTCGTGCGCCTGCGCCCGCAACGTGTCGGTGGCGTGCCTGCTGGCGTCGAGTTCGTCCCGCAGGGTCATCAGGTCGGTGCGGTCCCGCAAGGTGACGACGGCTCCCCGTACGTCGATCGGCATCCGGTTCAGCGTCAGCACCTTCCCTTTCCGCAGCACGATCTGGTCGGCACCGGTCGCGCGGCCGGTGAGCAGGTCGCGGATCCGTTCGTTGAGATCGAGATCCTCGACCGACCGGCCGACGGCGTCCTCCGGCAACGCCAGCAGTTCGCGGGCCTGATCGTTCGCCAGGGTGATCCGGTGCTGCGGGTCCAGGCCGACGACGCCCTCCTTGATGCCGTGCAGGAGCGCCTCCCGGTTTTCCACCAGGGCGGTGATCTCGTGCGGTTCCAGGCCGAGCGTCTGGTTCTTCACGCGCCGCGCCAGCAGCAGCGAACCGCTCACGCCGATCACCAGCGCGACACCCAGCACCCGCAGGGCGTTGTCCGGCGAGTCGAGCACGCCGGCGAAGAACCCGGGCGACTTCGACCCCACCGCGACCATGCGGACGACTTTGCCGCCCTTTTCGTCGAGCACCGGGACGTGCGCCACGATCGAACCGTCGAGTTCGCCGACCCACGACCGTCCAGAGAGGACGGTGCTCTCCCCGATGTCGAGCGGCGTCCGCACCTGACCCGGATCCGGTGACGCGAGCACGTAGCGATCCGCTCCCGCGATCACCACGAAATCCACCCCGGAGAAGCTTCGCGCGGTCGCCGCGGGCGCGTTCAGTTCGAACGGGCCGTTCTCGAGGTCCCCCACGACACCCTGCGCGGCGACACTCTCCGCGACCGAAAGCGCCCGGCGTCCCTCGGTCGTGCGGAAGTTGTTCCCCGCCTGGACGACGGCCAGCACGCCCACCGCGCACAGTAGGCAGGTCACGACTACGAGTTGCCATACGAGGAGCTGGCGGGCCAAGGAACCCCGAGCACCCATCGCCACCTCCGCGTGACCAAAACGAACACAACAACCATTGGGCCCGCAAGCGGGACATCTCTGTTTACACGAGTGCAACATGTCCAACCACGCGGCAGAGAGGCGGGGATCACAGTGAAGCCCAGTAACTGGTTGGCCATCGCGGCGGCGCTCGTCGCCGTTTTGCTGGTGCCACCGTTGCTCACCCCGGGCGGCGAGGCCGACGAGGGCTCGCAGATCCGGTCGTTGCGGGTGCTCGTGCCCAACGCGCCCGGCGGCGGTTACGACATCACGGCGCGCACGGCGACCAAGGCGATGGAGGACGCGGACCTGCTCGGCAACGCGGAGGTCTTCAACCTCCCCGGTGCGGGCGGCACGGTCGGCCTCGGCCGCACGGTGGCCGAGCGCGGCAACGGCAAACTCGTCATGTCCATGGGGCTCGGCGTCGTCGGCAGCGTGTTCACGAACAAGTCGCCGTCTTCGCTGCTCGACACCACGCCGGTGGCGAAGCTGATCGAAGAGTCGGACATCGTCGTGGTCGGCAAGGATTCGCCGTACCAGAACATCGGTCAGCTGGTCGAAGCGTGGAAGAAGGATCCCGGCGCGGTCCAGGTCGGCGGCGGTTCGTCGCCGGGCGGACCGGATCATCTGGCGCCGATGCTGATGGCGAAGGCGGTCGGGCTCGCACCCAAGGCGGTCAACTACGTCCAGTTCGACGGCGGCGGCGAGCTGCTCGCGTCGGTCCTCGGCGGCAAGGTCGCGTTCGGCGTCTCGGGTGTCGGCGAGTACCGGGACCAGATCCAGGCGGGCACGCTCCGGGTGCTGGCGGTGACCAGTGAAAAGCGGATCCCCGGCATCGACGCGCCGACGCTTTCGGAGTCCGGTGTGGACGTCAAGTTCACCAACTGGCGCGGCATCGTCGCTCCGCCCGGCATCACCGAGGCGGACCGGGCGAAGCTGGTCGGCCTGTTCGACCGGCTGCAGAAGACGCCGCAGTGGCAGGAGGCCTTGCAGCGCAACGGATGGACCGGGGCGTTCGCACCCGGGGAGCAGTTCGGTTCGTTTCTCAAAGAGGAGAACACGCGAGTGGCAACGGTGCTGAACGAGCTGGGTCTGGCATGACGACCACGTGGCTGAAGGAGCGCTCCGAACTCGGGGTGAGCGTCGGGCTCGTGGTGCTCGGCGTCCTGGTGCTCACCGACGCGCTGAGCATTCCCACCGACTTCGCCCAGCGCGGTCCCGTGGGACCGAAGGCGGTGCCGATCCTGGTCGGCTCGCTGCTGCTGATCGTCGCCGTGCTGCTGGCGCGCGACGTGCTGCGCGGCGGCAAGGGCGAGGCCGAGGGCGGCGAGGACATCGACCTCACCGCGCCCGCCGACCTGCGCACGGTCCTCTTGCTGTGCGGCGCCTTCCTCGCCAACGCGGCGCTGATCGGCCTGGTCGGGTTCCCGATCTCCGGCGCGATCCTGTTCTGGGGCGCGGCGTACGCGCTCGGCAGCCGCAACCTGGTGCGTGACCCGCTGATCGCGGCGGGCATGTCCGTCGCGACCTTCCTGATCTTCAACAATCTGCTCGGTGTCCCGCTCCCCGGTGGCCCGTTGATGGAGGTGTTCTGATGCTTCAGCAACTCATCGACGGCTTCGGCACCGCGCTGACGCCGACCCATATCGCGATGGCGGCGATCGGGGTCCTGCTCGGTACCGCGATCGGCGTGCTGCCGGGGATCGGCCCGGCCATGGCGGTGGCGCTGCTGCTGCCGGTGACCTACGGGCTGGAACCCACCGGCGCGTTCATCATGTTCGCCGGCATCTACTACGGCGGGATGTTCGGCGGCTCGACGACGTCGATCCTGCTGAACACGCCGGGTGAGAGCGCGGCGGTGGTCGCGGCCATCGACGGCAACCCGATGGCCCGCAAGGGACGCGGCGCGCAAGCGCTTGCGGCGGCCGCGATCGGGCATTTCATCGGCGGCATCCTCGGCACGATCGCGCTGGTCGTGCTGGCCCCGATGATCGCGAAGCACGCCGTCGACATCGGCGCGCCGGATCTGTTCGCGATCATGGTGCTGGCGTTCATCGCGGTCACCTCGGTGCTCGGCAGCTCCCGGATCCGCGGCGTGGCGTCGCTGCTGATCGGGCTCACCATCGGCCTGGTCGGGCTGGACGAGATGACCGGCCAGCAGCGGCTGACCTTCGGCTCGCTGCATCTGGCCGACGGGATCGACGTGGTGATCGTGGCGGTCGCGCTGTTCGCCGTCGGCGAGTCGCTCTGGGTCGCCGCGCACCTGCGGCGCAACGCGTTCAAACCGATCCCGGTCGGCAGGCCCTGGCTTTCGCGCGCCGATCTGAAGCGGACGTGGAAGCCGTGGCTGCGCGGGCCGCTCATCGGCTTCCCGTTCGGCGCGGTGCCCGCCGGTGGCGCGGAGATCCCGACGTTCCTTTCCTACGTCACGGAAAAGCGGCTCTCGAAGCACAAGGACGAGTTCGGCAAGGGCGCCATCGAAGGCGTCGCCGGTCCGGAAGCGACGGCTTCGGCTTCCGCCGCCGGGACACTGGTCTCGATGCTGACGCTCGGCCTGCCGACCACCGCGGTCGCGGCCGTGATGCTCGCGGCGTTCCAGCAGTACGGCATCCAGCCGGGTCCGCTGCTGTTCGAGCGGGAGTCTTCGCTGGTGTGGGGCCTGATCGCCTCGCTGTTCGTCGGGCTGACGCTGCTGCTGGTGCTGAACCTGCCGCTGGCGCCCCTGTGGGCGAAGCTGCTGCGGATCCCGCGGCCGTACCTCTACGCGGGCATCCTGTTCTTCGCCAGTGTCGGCGCGTACGCGGTCAACGCGGACATCTTCGACCTGCTCGTGATGTTCGTGATCGGCCTGATCGGCTTCGCGATGCGCCGCTACGGCCTGCCGGTGCTACCGGCGATCATCGGCGTGATCCTCGGCCCGGCCGCCGAACAGCAGATGCGGCGCGCACTGCAACTGAGCGACGGCAGCCTGAGCGGGTTGTTCAACACCCCGTTCGCGATCGTGGTCTACGTGATCATCCTGGTGATCCTGTTCTTCCCGCTGATCAAGCGTTTCCTGCCTTCCCGGCCCTCCGCTCCCGAGACGGAGTCCAAGGACAAGGTCGACGCCTGACCAGTGGGAATCCGGCCCGGCCTCGACTGCCCCGAGGCCGGGCCTTTCCCTCTCCGGTAGGAGGACACTTGTCCGCGCGAGTGATCTTTCCGGCGCCCCACGGCGACACGATCAGTCTCATGAAGATCCTTCACCGGCCCCCGGCCGTCAGCGACACCGAGCGGCCGGTTCCCCGCTGGGCGACGCGTCTCGCTTACGCGCTTCCCTGGATTCTGCTGCCTTCGTGTCTGTGGAGGCTGCCTTTCGCCTTCCATTTCGAAATGGGGCAGATCCACGATCGCGAGATGCCGGACTACTGGTTGAGCATCCCGTACGTCCTCACGCTGAGCGTGCTTTCCGAGGTGCTCGCACTCCTGGCCATCGGGCTGGTCCGGGGCTGGGGCGAGGTGGTGCCCCGGTGGATCCCGTTCCTCGGCGGCAAAGCGGTCCGGCCGATGGCGGCGGTCGTTCCCGCCGTGCTCGGGGGCTTGATCCTCACCGCGCTCTTCAGCTCGATCCCCCTCGGTGGAAACCGTCAGCTCACCGTGCTCGGCGTGGTCGAAAATGTCGCCTACATCAACGAAGGCTGGGAAACGCTGGCCACGATCTGCGTCACCCCGATCGCCTTGTGGGGGCCGATCGTCATCGTGCTGGGCATCGCTTATCACCGCCGCCGTAAGGTAACGAAAGCATAACGGCGAGGTCGCGTTTTGAACCGGGTGTCCGCCGGGGCCGTTTCAGCCAACACGGAGTCAGTGACGTCGGCGGTGCCGGCGCCGCCTCCCCCGGGCTCCGGGCAACGACACCGAACGAGGTGAACAAGTTCATGCCCCGTAACCAAAGAACCGCCGGCCGCCACCGCATGGCACGTCGTACCAAGGTCGCCACCGGCGGCCTCGCGCTCGCCATCGCGGTCGGCGGGATCGTCGTGGTCACCACGACCGGAACCCCCGACGCGGCAAGGGCCGACGGCGCGGACAAGTCTTTCTTCATCGACATCACGAAGGTCCCCCGCGGCACCAACGTCAACCTCGACCTCGCGAAACGAGGCGCACGGGGAACGTTCACCGTGAACTGCGGCCGCAACGAGAACGGCCACTTCAACGGCGACAACTTCATCGCCCAGCCCGGTGTCCGCAATGGAGCCGAGCACCTCCACGACTACGTCGGAAACCTGTCGACCAACGCGGATTCGAACAACAAGAGCCTGCTGCGAGCGGGCACGACCTGCAAGAACGGCGACAAGTCCGCGTACTTCTGGCCGGTCATCCGGATCAACACCGAGGAAGAGGAAGAAAACGAGGCGGCGAACGAGGAGAAACTCGCCGCCGACCGCGCGAACGCGGCCAAGGACGAGGCCGTCGCCCAGGTCGACTGCCCCGACGTCGCCAGCGAACTCGACGAACTCAGTGAGGTCCCCGACCAGGCCATGCCCGCGGTCGACGAGAACCTCGACAAACTCGACCAGGACTCCGACAACGCGAACAACCAGCTGGCGCAAGGAAAACAAGCGGCCCAGGTGCTCGACGAGCTGAAGAACAAGCGGAAGCCGTCGATCAAGGAGATCGCCGACACCCTGCGACAGGCAGGCAAACCGGTCGCGAAGAACGAAGACCGGCTCGCCGGCTGCGCGGTGAAGCAGAACGGTGAAGGCGGACTCGACAACGGCGGCGAGAACAGCAACGTCAACGCGGCGGGCGACGCCGAGAAGAAGAAGTCCGACGGCAAGGCCGCGGACCTGCCCGGCGTCGACGACAACAACGAGATCGGCGACAACGAAGGCGAGATCCAGCGCCCCGAGAAGGTCGACCTGACCTTCACCAGCGGCGGCGCCCGCCGGGTCGTCGCGATGCCGAAGTTCCTGCGCGTGCTCTACGGCGATGCCAAGCAGAGCACCAACGGCCCGGCCAACGCACGGCCGAGCTGGACCTGCACCGGCTTCGAGGACCGGCTCACCGAGCTGTACCCGATCTGCCCGCGAGGCAGCAAGGTCGCCCGCGTCCACGCTTTCCCGAACTGCTGGGACGGGAAGAACACCGACAGCGCCAACCACCGCACGCATATCGTGTTCTCCGACCGGAACGGGAAATGCCCGCGCGGCTTCAAGAACGTGCCGCAGCTGCGGATCACGCTGGTGTACGACATCCCGGCGGGAATCCAGGCGGCCGGTCAGTACGCGGTCGACGCTTTCGCGCAGGAGAAGCACAACCCGCGCTCCGACCACGACGACTTCGCGAACGTCATGTCGCAGCGGCTGATGAACCAGCTGGTGAAGTGCATCAACAGCGGTAAGAGGTGCAAGCAGTAGCGGAGCCCGCCTCAAGTCCGTGAAGGCCTCCTTGAGGGACTCTGGGTCCCTCAAGGAGGCCTTCACGGACCGGGCAAGCGAGGGGGCGCGGCGGGGATGACCCGCGCCCCCACCCCCCGCGCCGGGGGTCCGGTTCCCGGCCCGGCGTAGGGGTTCCGGGCCGGGAACCGGCGAGCGATACGGTTTTCCCTCCCTGGAAACCGGACCGCCCGGTCTGGGTCAGGCCGTCGTGGACAACCGGCTCACCCGGTCGAGCACGAGCGGCACCGCGACGGCGGGGTTCAGTTCGGCGAGGACCGCCTCGGCGTCCAGGCCTGGCAAGTGGATCCACGCGCTGTCCGCGAAATCCGGGGTCGTGACGCTGATCCGGGCGCAGCGGGCCGGCGGGACCAGCGCGACCCCGAACGGCTCGACCACGTTGCGCCACACGGATTGCGAGACGATCATCCCGGCGCCGAACTTGTCGCCCGTCGGATCCGAACGGCACCAGTAGCCGACGGCGTCGTTGAAGGTGGAGGCGCACAGCAACCGGGTCAGCGTGATGTACGTGCGGTGGTAACGGTGGTTGTCCGCCATCGGTCCCATGTGGACCGCCACCCGCGCCCGCATCGGGACCCTGGCGTAGCGGTTGCGGGTCCGGAGCAGATGGTCCAGGTGGAACACGACCTCGCAGAGCTGGCCGACGGCGTGGTCCGGATACGCGACCATCAGCCCGTCCCCGGTCTCCCGGAAGTGACGCGCTTCCCCCGGTGCGAGCCCGACCGCGGTGAACGAGCGGGAAACCAGCGTTTCCATCTCGTTCTTCATCGGGTCCAGCAGGTCGTCGCTGGCCTTGGACGAACCGACGATGTCGACGGACAGCACGGCGTGGGTGTGCGCGTTGTATTGGCCTGAGGTCAGCACCTGCATCTCTGCGACCCCTCCCCTGATCGGTGAAAACTGGCGGCAGGAAGCAGTGTTCCCACTCCTCACCGGAAGTTCTGTTCGGAACCGAACAAAACGTGACCTCGCGATGGTCAACGCCAGTGAGCTAAGTCACACCTTTTTCCGTGATCACCCGCAACGCCTCGCGGTCGAGGACGGTGATCGCACGGCGCGAACTGGCCACAACTCCCGCCTTCCGGAGCTTGTCCAGTGCCTGCGCGACCATGGTCCGGCCCATCGGGATGAACTGCGCGAGTTCGTCCTGGCTCAACGGGATCCCGATGCGCCAGCCGGCGGGCGTCCGGATGCCACAGACGTCGACGAGGTAGTCCAGCCGTGTCGCGACCCGCGCCACCGCCTGCGGTTTCCATGACTGCGTCCGCTGACGCTGGGCGAGCACGAACCGGCGGGCGACGCTGACGAGCACCTCCCGCATCGCCGCCGGATGATCCAGCAGGAACCGGTTGAACTCGCTCGCCGCGATGCGCCGGACGTGCACCTCTTCGATGGCGACGACGTCGGCCATCCGGATGCCGCCCGCGATCACCGCGATCTCGCCGTGCAGATCGCCGGGCACCCCGACGTCGAGGATGACCGTCGCACCCATCCGGTCGGCGCTGGTCACCTTCACATAACCGTGCCGCAGCAGCATGACGAAGTCGCCGGGCTCGCCCGAGCGCATCAGCGCCTGTCTGCTCTCGTAGGTCTGCGGGGTGCCCATCTCCAGCAACCGGGCACGGACGGGTTCGTCCAGCCGCTCCAGGAACGGACGTTCTCTCTCTTCGGCGGCCTCCGGGCCCAAACCCACGAAACACCCTCCCAGGCAGTCGTGAACACCTATCGCGGAGAGTAACCGAATCGGCCACCCGATCCGGCGGCGGAACCGTCGTGCGTGGTGAAGATGCCCAGGCGGACCAGTTCCGATCTGATCCACTCGGCCAGCCGGTGCAACGGTCCGTCTTCGGCCTCGACGAAATAACTGTCCACGATCTGGTGTCGCCTATCGGCGTGCTTCGCCGCATAGAGCAGCGCTGACCGTACCTCCGAAACCTTGAGCGGAGCGACCTTGATTCCCGGAGCGGGCCGCACGGTGCTCTTGGCGGCCATCACCGCCAGTACGGCTTCCTCCAGGCTGAACCGGTGCTCCACCGGTACGACCACATGTTCCACGCCCTCGACAACCCGGCGCCCGATCAACGGCATGCTGTCAGATCAGCATGACGCACGGCCGTAGTCTGTTCGGCACCGAACACTCAACCCGGTTCGGCCGCCTCGATGGCCTCTTCGAGCATTTCCCGGAACAGGTGCATCCGCTGGACGAGCATCAGCCGGTCCGGGTTCTCCTCCTCCACCGAACGCTCCAGCTTCATGGTCAACTGGCTGACGGTCATCCGCAGTTGAGCGACGCCTACCGAACCGTCGCCCTTCCGTTTCTCCAGTACCGCCACCGCCCGCCGGAAGGCGCCGGAAAGCTCGGTCTCGCCCGGCAGCAGCGTTTCGATGGCCGTCAGCGCTCGCCCGAGCAGGCTGTAGTTGTCGGTGGCGGCGACGGGTTGCGGCGCACGGACCACTCGCGGCGGCTTCGATCGCCTGCTGTTCAACACCAAGAACGCGGTTTCGGCCGGAATCAGCACGGCCAGGACGGCGACCGCGCCGAAGAGCCAGGCCGCCGGATGCGGGTAGGTCACCGCACGGCCGATCAGTCCGGCGATCAGGCTGAGCACCACCGCGACGACGTGGAACGGGCGGTTGTCGTGTTCGGCCATGTCAGAAGTTGCTGAACACGTTGACGAACATCTTGTCGATGCCGTGCGGGTCGACGGCCTGGTAGCTGCGGGCCTTGGACTTCTGCGCGATCTCGTCGAGGACCCGGCTGTCCGCCTGCGCGCCGTAGGCCATGGTGAAGATCCGGACGGAGTTGTCCAGCCGCTCGGCGTCGACGTTCTGCAGCACCTGCTCCTTGGTCCCGGCCTCGGTGTTCTGCCCGTCGGTCAGGAAGACGACGGCGTTGATGAGGTTCGGGTCGAACTCGCGGCGCATCTTGTCGTTGGCCGCGATCACGGTCTGGTACAGCGCCGTATCCCCTTTCGGGGTCAGGTTGTCGACGAGGCCGAGCATCGGGCCCCGGACGTTCTTCACCTTGCCGATCGGCATCTTTTCCTCATACCCGTCCGAGAACGTCCACAGCCCCACCTCGTCCTCGGGATGCAGGTACTCGAGCTGTTTGCGGATCGCGGGTTTCAGCAGCGCGATCCGGCTTTCGGAATACGGCTTGTCCTTGCGGTTCTTGTCGAACGGTTCGTTCATGGAGCCGGAAAGGTCCAGCACCAGCAGGATCCGGCCGCGTCGCTGCGTGTACTCCCAGCCGTCCAGCATCTTCTGGATCTGTTCACCGGTGGGAAGCTCGATGGGCCGCGGTTCCGCGACCCCTTCGGTGTGCACGCCCTTGGCCAGTTTCTCGTTCCCGCGACCCTCCGGGTCACGGAAGCCGAGGTCACGGAACCGGTCCTGCTGCGCGGGCTCCCGAAGGAAATCATAGAAGTCCTTGGCCGCCGCGCGCTGTTCCGGCGACGCCTTGGCGGTGGTGAGGAAGGGATGGTCGATCAGCATCGTCCCCTCGCTCGGGTGCACGGCGACGAGCGGCCGGTTCAGCGGGGCCGGTTCCTTCCCCAGCTGTTTCGGGTCCCCGGTCGGCGCGCCGTGGTTGTAGAGGTAGACCATCTGTTCCTGCATCGCCATCGCGCTGATGTAGGGCGTGGGCTTCTTCTGGTCCTCTTCGTACAGCGTCTTCAGGAAGGCCACCGAATCGTCGCTGTAGTAGGCGACCGAGGCCTCGATCCCGCGGACGAACTGGACGGCTTCCGCCGTGTCGATCTTGCCGTAGTCGCCGCCGGTCGCCGCGAAGTAGGTCGCGATGGTCGCGGCGAGCCCCGAGGTCGACCGGCGCGGATTGTCCTTGCCCAGTGTGAAGTTGCCCCACTTCGCGTTCTCCGGACCAGTGGAGGCCCAGCCGCCGTTGCGATTGACTTCGAGTACGTCCCTCCAGCCGATGCCCTTCGACGGCCAGCCCAGTTCCTTGGCCATCGGTTCCGGCATCGCGATCACCATCGGGCTCGTCGCGAGCGAGGTCTTCGGACCGTTCGCGATCAGGTCCCCTTTGCCGCGCTGGCGCAGCAGATCGAGCCACAGCGAGGAACTCGGCATCCAAACCTGCGGTTCGGGTTGCCGCTCGTCGATGTCGTTCCAGCCATCGGCGATGAGGTCGAGCGTGGCCCCCGAGGTCTTCTTGAACGCCTCGACCTTCGCGCAGCGCCCGCCGTCGAACGTCCGGCCCGTGTTGTTGTACCGCTCGGCCAGTTCGGCGACCAGGTCGCCCTTCTCCGTGGAGGAACTGGCGACCAGCCGCACGCAGTCGGTCCTCGCCGCGTTCGACGGCGCGGTGACCGTGGTCGCGAGCAGGACGATCACGAGCGTCCCGACGAGCGCGCCGAAGACGAGCGAAACCCAGCCTGATCTCCGCATGCGCGCCCCCTAGCCGTTGTAGCGGGCAAGTGTAGCTACAACGTGGTTCCCGGTTCCGTCTCCTCGGTCACGAGATCGCAGGTTTCGAAACTGAAGCGGGCGAGGGTGCCAACCCAATTCCGATAGACCTGTAGATCATCGAAGGATTCGGCGTCTAGCCGCCATTCAGGTGGAAAGGCGCCGGACAACGATTCCCCGGCGGAAAGGGCGGCGAAGGTCGAACGCGCGGCCTCCGGATCGGCGACCAGCATGGTCAGCAGGACGAGCACCGCCCGATAGGGACCGCCGACGAACCGCGTCAGTTCCGCGTCGGGAATGCCGATGCGGACCAGCCGGTAGAGATTGACCAGTTTCCGTATCTCGCGCGGCGTATTCAGCCTTTTCCTCAGCGAGTGGACGAAATCGCGTTCGACTTCGGTGAGCCGCAGCCGATCCGGCCGCATGTTGTAAAACGTCGGTGGGGCCGTGTCCTCGACGACGACCTCCGCCGTTTCGCCGCGTTCGGTCCGGTCCCCCTCCTCCGGCCATTCTTCGTGATCGGGCGTCGCCGGTTCCGGCGCTTCGATGGGCATGAGGGTGTCGATCAGTTCGTCCGCCGCGGCTCCCATGGGACGCAAGGCGAACACGATCTGGAAGATCTTGTCGAGGTACTCCGCCTGGCGTGCCTCCCCGGTGCCGAAGAGCTCTTCGTGGTGCTGGTCGAGGCAGCGCCGCAACCACCTCGGGTCGACGGCCACCACCACGACGAACGCGGGCAGGGCCAGCAGCAGGTGCACCGCGGCGAGCACTTCGATCACCTTCGACGGCGGGCAGCGGTCGAGGTCGTCGATGTAGAGCACGATCCGTTCCAGCGGCGGCTTGCCCGTGCCTCCGGCAAGTTGCCATTCCCGGCGCGCCTCCTCCAGATCGTCGCTCAGCTTCACGAGGTCCTCCCGGACGCGCGCGAAAACCCCTTGGTAGTCGCCGTATCTGCCTGCCTTCGCCTCCTCGATCAGCTCACCGAGCCGGCTGGCCGCGTCCAGCCGCCGGAGCCGTTCCTCGGTCTCCCGGATTTCGGTCTCGAACCGTTCCGCGCGTTTGTCGACGTCGAACCGCAGTTTGTCCAATGTGGACTTGACCGGCGCGAGGGCCGACCTGGCGGTGGTGAGCGCCGGGGTCAGCACGGCGCCGAGCGCGACGACGGCGCCCGCGACGGCGAGGATCGTGTTGTGCCACAACGCCCAACCGGCGATCGCCGCGGCGATGCCGAGCACACCGGCGAACGCGTAGCCCGCGACGGCGAGCCTCCGCCGTCGGCGTTCCGCCCGGTCCACTCCGGACACCAGTAGACGCCAGCGCCAGGTGCGCGGGGAATCCGCCTTGACCGCGCGCAGGCCGGCCAACCGGGTGCGCAGTTCCTCACGTTCGGCACGGACCTCGCCGGCGTCCGCATGTGTTTCGGGCGCGCCCAGATTCCGGAACAGGTGGTCCACCAGGCCGACCCACAGATGGTCGTCGTGGTACTGCCAGGCGTTGAACCGGATCTGCCGGATCTCGCCGGCGAACACGCTGTTGGCGGCGTCGCCGCGGGACCGGCGGGCCAGTTCGGCGACCCGGTCGCTCACCTGCCGTACGAAACTGGATTTGCCGGAACCCCACGGGCCCAGCAGCGCGACGCACAACGGCGGACTGGTCTCCCGGTCGGCGATGACCGCGGCGAGGGTGCGCACGTCGTCATGGAAGCCGATCAGGTCGACCGGGCTTTCGACGTCGGGCGTGATCCGCGGCCGGGCCCGGCCCGGTTTGGGCTCGACGAAACCGGTGCCGTCGATCTGGTTGCCGAAGCGATCCCACACCCGGATGGCGCGGTCGTCCCCGACCGTGATGATCTTCTCGCCGCCCGCGGTGCAGGCGATCGCGCGGACGTTCCCCCGATGTCCCTTCAGAAGGGTGTAGCCCGCCGGGTCGTCGATCTCGCGGACGCGGACCTCGCCGTCGGAACCGCCGGAGAGCACCAGTTTGCCGTCCGGGCTGAAGGCCAGCGCCCGCACCGCTCCGCCGTGCCCTGGGAAAACGAGGGCCGGATCGCCCTCGCGCCCCCACAACCGGACCGTCTCGCCCTCGCCGGACAGCACGTGCCCGCCGTCGGCCGAGATCGCGACCACGTGGACCGCGCCCGCGCCCCCGAACCGGTAGTGGGAAACGACTTCCTTGTCCCACAGCCGCACCCCACCGGTGTCGTCCCCGGCGACGACGACCCGCCCGTCCGGGGTCACCGCGACCGATTCGACCTCCGGGCCGCCGGTGCGGAGCCCTCGCACCGTCACGCCGTCCAGCCGCCGGACCTCGACCGTGCTTCCCGCGCCGGACACGGCGAATTCGTTCGCCACCGCGACGGCGACGGTCCGCTTGGTGGTCTGGACCTCCGGGGGATGCGCCTCGCGACCGGCGATCCGCCAGCGCCGCACCGTCGCCCCATCGCAACCGACCACGTACTGACCAGAGATGCCCACCGCCAGCACCGCCCGATCGTGCCCGCCGAAGGTGAACCGGAGCGCGCCGGTCTCCAGGTCCCAGACCCGCACCGTCCGGTCCGCACCCCCGGTGACCAGCCGATTTCCCTTCACCGCGACGGCGAGGATCGGTTCTTCGTGTCCGGTGAAACGCGCCGTGGTCATAACCGCACAGTCTTCCGGTCGCGTCAAGATCATGGTTAACGACAGGCGACTATCGGCGGGTACCCCGAGCGCCTCGAAAGGGTCAGGGTCGAAACTGCTCCGAAATTCCAGCACGCCTTAAACGCGAGGAGTTCAACGTGCTTCGACGTACCTTCGCCGCGGTGCTCACCGGCGCCGCGCTCTCCATCTCGGTGCTCTCGGCACCCTCGGCCGGTGCCGCCGAGATCATGGCGACCACCCTGACCTACGACGACAGCCAGGCCGCCGAGTTCAAGGACGCGGTGGCGGCAGGCGTCAACGTCTGGAACACCAACG
This sequence comes from Amycolatopsis sp. WAC 01375, assembly GCF_003947325.1. Lineage (NCBI taxonomy): Bacteria > Bacillati > Actinomycetota > Actinomycetes > Pseudonocardiales > Pseudonocardiaceae > Amycolatopsis > Amycolatopsis sp. WAC 01375. Next base: position 3,764 of record NZ_QHHW01000031.1, on the reverse strand, counting down.
TCACCAACGTCCGCATCGTGAAGGCGACACCGGGGCAGCGGGTCAACATCCGGGTCATCGCCGACAACGGCTGGCCGCGCGCCACGCTCGGCCCGGTCCGCCCCGGCGGCACGGTCACCGTGTGGATGGGCAGGCAGGCCGTCCAGCAGGGCTACCACACGCCCCGGATCGCTTCCCACGAACTCGGGCACAGCCTCGGCCTGCCCGACGTGAAGCCCGGCCCGTGCTCGTCGCTGATGTCCGGCTCGACCGGCGGCGTCAGCTGCACCAGCGTGAACCCCAACGCGCAGGAGAAGGCCAGGGTCCAGCAGCTCTACGCCGGCACCGCCGTGCAGAGCGCCGACGCGGGCAAGGTCCTCGCGGAGATCGGCTGATCCCGGGGCCAGGGGGTGCCCGCCCGGCACCCCCTGGCCTGGTTTCTCAGTCGTCCGCCGTGATCGCCGCCGCCGGGCACGACTGCGCGGCGTCGCCGATCCCGGCCGGTTCCGGGTCCAGCAACCGGACCCGGCCGTCTTCCTCGTCCTGTCCGAACACCTCCGGCGCGGTCAGGACGCACATTCCGGCGCCCACACACCGTTCCCGGTCCACTTCGATCCTCATCGCGATCAGCCCCAGGCCACCGGGAGCGCGTACACCCCGTAGATGTCGGAGTCCGTCCGCAGCGGGATCTCATCGGCCGGAACGGCAAGGCGCAGCGCCGGGAACCTGCCGAGCAGCCCGGTGAAGGCGACCTTCATCTGGACTCGCGCGAGCTGCTGGCCGAGACACTGGTGCACCCCGTGCCCGAAAGCGGCGTGTCCGGCGGCGTTGCGGCGGAGATCGAGCCGGTCGGGTTCCGGGAACTTCAGCGGATCGCGGTTGGCCGCCGCCGCCGAAAGCGCGACCACTTCCCCCGCCTTGACGACCTGGCCGCCGATCTCGACGTCTTCGAGCGCGGTGCGGACGCCCGTATGCGCGATCGTCAGGTAGCGGAGGAGTTCCTCGATCGCGCCGTCGATGCTCTCCGGGTCCTCGCGCAGTACGGCGAGCTGGTCCGGATGCCGCAGCAACGCGAAAGTCCCCAGCGCCAGCATGTTCGCCGTGGTGTCCAGACCGGCCCCCAGCAAGAGGAACGCGATGCTGGTGAGTTCTTCGTCGGTGAGGTCCGTGGTGACCAGTTCGCCGAGGATGTCGTCGGTCGGCTCGGCCCGTTTGGCCACGATGAGTTCGTAGAGGTAGCCACCCAGCGCGTTGATGGCGGCCTCCTGTTCCTCCATCGACGCGTCCGGCCGGTTCAACGGCGCGACGTTGCGGCGGAAGAACTCGTGGTCTGCGTAGGGAACACCGAGCAGCTCGCAGATCATCAGCGCCGGAATGGGCTGCGCGAAGGCGGGCACCAGATCGGCCGTCGTTCCTTGCCGCTCCATGGCGTCCAGGTGTTCGGTGGTCACCTGCTCGACCCGTTCGGTGAGCTGCCGCATCCGGCGGACGGTGAACTTGCCGGTGAGCAGCTTGCGGTATCGCGCGTGCTCCGCACCGTCCATCTTGATGAACATCCCCGGCTGCGCGGGCGGCATTTCGGCCATCGCGGCCGCACCCGGCAGCGGCGTGTGCATCAGCTCCTGCCGGGCACTGAACCGCGGATCCGCGATGACGGCGCGGACGATCGCGTGGCCCGTCGCGAGCCAGCCTTCGTGCCCGTCGGGGAACGTCAGCCGGACGAGCGGATGCTCGTCGCGCAGCGGCCCGAGTTCGGCGGGCGGGTCGAACGGACAGCCCTTCGGGCGTTCGAGGGGCAGTTCCGTTAGATGGGGTACCGACGTGGTCATTGCTGTTCCTCCCAGTTTTTACTGCTACTCAAAGGCTACGTTGCATTTACAGATCACTCAAAGCTCTGGGTGGCCTTTTAGGCGTAATGGCTGGTAGATTTCCGGAAATCGTTGCAACGTTCTTGTCGGTGAATGCAACGGCTCGTTGCAATGATCTGCGAGTGAACGCACAGGAGGTGCCCATGCCGGGCGGCAGGCTGACGCAGGAGGATCGCCGTCTGATCGCGACCTGGCTCAAAGACGGCCTCGGTTACGCCGAGATCGCCCGCCGTCTCGGGCGCCCGACGTCGACGATCAGCCGTGAGGTCGCGCGCAACAGCGGCCATTCCGGCTACCGCGCCGAAGAAGCGAACCGCGCGACCGGCGAACGCGCGCGGCGCCGCCGCAAGTCGCCCGCCCGCGACGTCGCGGCCGTCTCGCACGGCTACGGCCGGAACCCGGAAGCCGTGCGCGCCTTCGAAACCGAATTCGCCGACATCATGGTGGCGACCGGGCTCCCCCGCATGACGGCACGGGTGCTCGCCTGCCTGTCCGTCAGCGACGACGGTGTTCTCCCCGCGGCCGAACTCGCCCGCCGGCTCCAGGTCAGTCCGGCGTCGATCTCGAACGCCGTCGCCTACCTCGAAACGCAAGCGATGCTCCGCCGCGTACGGGACGGACGCCGGGAGCAGTACGTCATCGACGAGGAGATGCCCCAGCGAGTATGGGACGAAAGCGTCCGCGCGAATCAGGAATGGGTCAAGATCGCCCGCCGCGGCGCCGACGTCCTCGGCATCGCGACACCCGCGGGTGCCCGCATGGACGACCTCTCCCGCTTCCACGCACGCATCAACGACGTCATGCTGGACGACCGCGTCGCCCTGTACGCCGCCGACGCCCTGACCGCACTCGCCGCCCTCCTGCACGCCGGCCGCACCCTTTCCACCGCGGCACTTTCGGCTGCCTTGGGGTGGGGCGAGGAACGGGTCTTGGCCGCTTTGCGGGTGGCGGAAGAGCAACCGCACATCGCCGGCCCGGTGCGGGTGGTTCGTGCCGGTGGTGAGTATCGGGCGGTTGCGGCGGTGGAACGGTTGACTGGGGCGCAGTTGGCGGCTTTGGGGTCTTGAGTTCTGGTGCTTTGCCGGGTCGGGGGTCGCGGTTTCTCGGCGAATGATGGTCGGTGGTGGATCGTGCGGTCGCTGTGGTGGCGGTATTGCTGGGCCGGCGTGGTGACTGTTGCCGCTTTCCGGCGATGATGGTCGGTGGTGGGGTGCGCGAGTCGTAGCGATGACCGTCGCCGTTTCTCGGCGGCTGCCGCGGGGTGCGGCCACCGGCCGTTGCGATGCCGCCGGATCTGTGCGGGCGGCTGTCGCCGGTTTCTGGCAACGGCGGCTGCCTCGGGTGCGGCCACCGGCCGTTCCTGTACTGCCGGATCTGCCCGATGGCCGTCGCCGCTTTTCGGCAAGTGACGCGGTCGGCGAGACGCGCGGTCGGCGATGACAGCGGTACCGCGAGGCGTGGCGAGGCGGCTGCCGCCGGTTGCGGGTGCGCAGCCGCCGGCCGTTGCGGCTTTGCCGGATCGCTGCGACGACCGTCGCCGTTTCTCGGCAATTGAGGCCACCGGAGGCATGCAGACTCACTGACGGTGCGATCTCACCGGGGTCGTTGCGGCGTCGCCATTTTCCGGCGATGAGGTTCAGAAGGGTGGCGTCTCCTCGGCTGGAGCGGTGTGTGCGCGGGGTGGGTGGAGTGGTGGTGGGGTGCTGTCGTGGCTTTGGCCGGTCGGGGTGGTGACGGTCAGGGTGCCGTCGGATGCGAGGTGGTAGGTCCAGCCGGGTTCGTCTTTGAGTCGGTGATCTCGGCGGCAGAGGTCGATGAGGTCGTCGGCGTTGGTGGTGCCGCCGAACTGCCACGGCACCGAATGGTCGAGATCGCAGGTCTGTGCGGGGCGGCCGCAGCCGGGTCTTCGGCACTCAC
>NZ_QHHW01000030.1:0-4801 GCF_003947325.1 Amycolatopsis sp. WAC 01375 | reverse complement strand
GGGGGGGCGGGGAGCCTCGTCGAACGTGCCAGGCGGGCCCTCACCGAACTCGACCGGGCCCGCGCCGAACTGGCCCCGAAACCCGGCGTGGTCACCGGGATCGTCACGGTCGGCCTGTTGGAGAGCGCCGCCGAACGGCTCGCCGCACCGCTGACGACGGCCGTGCTGCGCGAGCATCCGGGGATCGAACTGCGGCTGCTCACCGCGTACTCGGGCCATCTTCAGCGGTGGATCGACGACGGCGACGTCGATCTGAGCCTGCTCTACAACCTGACCAGTACGCCGTCGCTCAACGTCCGGCCGCTGGTGCGCGAGCGACTTTGGGCGGTCGCTCCCCCGTCGGCCGGGCTGGATCCCGCGCGGCCCGTCCCGTTCGCCGAGGTGGCCGCACATCCGCTGGTGATGCCGTCCGAGGGGCACGCGCTGCGCACCCTCATCGACGGCGCGGCCCGTGAGGCGGGCGCCGACACCGAGGTCACCGTGCAGACCAACGCCATGACGCTGCAGAAACGTCTCGTGCTCGGCGGGCACGGCTGGACGATCCTGCCCGGCATCGGCATCGCGGCGGACGTCGCCGACGGCACCCTGAGCGCGGCCCCGGTCCGCGAACCGGAAGTCTGGCGCACCGTCGTCCTCGGCATGCCCCGGACCGGTCGCGTCACGCCCGCCGTCGACGCCGTCGCGCGGGCGCTGGTCCAGCAGATCCACCGGACCGTGCACGAGGGTGAGTGGCCCTCGGCCCGGCTTTGGGACGAACGAACAGGAGAAGGATGACCACGCTCCCCCGCACCGGCCACGCCGTCGCCGCCGACGGCACCCGGCTGGCCTACCAGTGGCACGGCACAGGCAGGCCGCTCGTGCTGCTGGCCGGGCAGGCGAACGACCACACGTGGTGGGACCGCACACGCGGGGACTTCCCGAGCACGATCACCATGGACTACCGCGGCACGGGAGCCAGCGACGCGCCCGATTCCGCTTACACCACAACGGGTTTCGCGGACGACGTGATCGTGGTCCTCGACGCGCTCGAAGTCTCCGAGGCGGACGTCTACGGCACCTCGATGGGCGGCCGGGTCGCGCAGTGGGTCGCCGCGCGATATCCCGAGCGGGTGCGCCGGCTCGTCCTCGGCTGCACCTCGCCGGGTGGCACGCACGGTGTCGAGCGGTCGAACGACGTACGGCTGGCGCTGGCCCGGCGGTCTTCGGTGAAGGCACGGGAGACGCTGGAGGACCTCATGTACACGCCCGCCTGGCGAGCGGCGAATCCCGGCCCGTACCGGGTGCTGGGCGCGCACGGCATGCCGCCGCACGCGGTGCGCGGGCATCTCGTCGCGAGCAACACGCACGACGCCTGGGACGTGCTTCCGGAGATCACCGCACCCACCCTGGTCCTGCACGGTGACGACGACCTGCTCGCACCGGTGGCGAACGCGCCGTTGCTGACGGAGCGCATTCCCGACGCGCGAATGCATCTCTTCGCCGGAGCGCGGCACGCGTACTTCGACGAGTGCCGCCCCGAATCGAGCGACCTGGTGGGCGACTTCCTGGGATAGCCCATGCCGACCGGGTATGTGTCCATCGCGGATTTCTATTTCTCAACCGCAGGGATCACAGCTCATGATGGTCGGCATCCCGGAGCGAAGGAGCTTCCCTTGCCGCACAAGAAGTCCGGCGTCGTGGCGAACGTGGTCCGCGGCTGCCTCGGCAACCTGGTCGAGTGGTACGACTGGTTCGTCTACGCCTCGTTCAGCATCTATTTCGCGGCCAGTTTCTTCCCCGAGGGAAATCTGACGGCCCAGCTGCTGTCCACGGCCGTCGTGTTCGCCGTCGGCTTCCTGATGCGCCCGCTCGGCGGCTGGCTCCTCGGCCTCTACGCGGACCGGTTCGGCCGCCGGGCGGCGCTGACCCTGTCCGTGACGTTGATGAGCTTCGGTTCGCTGGCCATCGCCGTCACCCCCGGCTACGCGTCGATCGGCATCCTCGCGCCCGTGATCCTCGTGGTCGCCAGGCTCGCGCAGGGTCTCTCGGTGGGTGGAGAATTCGGTTCGAGCGCGACCTACCTGTCCGAGATCGCCACCCCGCGTCGACGCGGGTTCTACTCGAGCTTCCAGTACGTCTCGATCACCGTCGGGCAACTTTCGGCGCTGCTGGTGATGATCGTGATGCAGTCGCTGCTCACCGAAGCGCAGATGTACGCGTGGGGCTGGCGGATCCCGTTCGTGCTCGGCGCGATCGCCGGGCTCGTGGTGATGTACCTCCGCCGCAGCATGATGGAATCGGAACACTTCCAGCGCTCTTCGGCCGCCGGTTCGGCCGCTGGTTCGCCTCCCCGCGGGGGCCTGCGGGTCCTGCTGCGCGAGCACCGCCGCCAGGTTCTCGCCGTGCTCGGCCTCGCCATCGGTGGCACGGTGGCGTTCTACACCTTCACGAGCTATCTGCAGAAGTACATGGTGAACACGGCCGGGATCCCCAAACCGACCGCGTCGCTCATCGGTTTCGCCGCCCTGTTCCTGTTCATCTTCATGCAACCCGTCGCCGGCGCCCTTTCCGACCGCTGGGGCCGCCGCCCGGTCATGTTCGGCTTCTCCATCGGCGGCATGCTCCTGACGGTGCCGATCATGACCCTCGTGGGCAGGACCGGGAATCCGTGGGTCGCCTTCCTGCTCATGATCACCGCCATGGTCTTCCTCAGCGGCTACACCGCACTGTCCGCGATCATCAAGGCGGAAATGTTCCCTACCAACGTCCGCGCCCTCGGCGTCGGCTTGCCACACGCCGTGGCGACCGCCGTCTTCGGCGGCCTTTCGGAACCGATCGCGCTGGCCTTGAAGCAGGCCGGATACGAGAGCGTGTACTTCTGGTGGGTCACCGGGTGCATCGGGCTGACGTTCGTGGCGACTTTGGTGGTGCGGGAGCCTTCGCGCCGGTCCTCTTTGGAGGTTGAGGTGCAGCCTGCTCGGGATTCCGTTGCGGGGTGAGGCTGCTTCTTTGGTGGTGGTCTGTGGCTGGGCTGTGGTTGCTCGGGGCGGTTTGCTTTGCTGAGGCATTGGGGTTGGGGTTGGGGTTGGGGTTGGGGCTATTGAAACGTCGTGGCCGGATTCTGGCGACGGTTCCCTGGTTCGGGGCGGCCTGGACCGTAGCCGGATTTCGGCAACCGTCGCAGCCCAGACGTGCAAGGGTTCAGCACGCGGGAACCGGCGACGACCGCCCCGGCCGCGGAGGCCCTAAAAGGGAGTCGTGGCCAGTCTTCGGCAACGGACATCCCGCTGGGAGCTCATGGCGGGCCCTGCCCATCGCCGTATTTCGGCAACGAGACACAACCACACTCTGGCAACAACAGCGGCCGTTCCATAGATCCGCAAAGCGGAGTCGTCAACGACCATTCGGCCAGGACTGAAGATGGCTGTCGTACAAGGATCTGCACCAAAGGAGGCCGTTGCCGTATTCCGGCAACAGCGCAGAACGGCGGGTGTTCTCGGCTGCCCCAGGTTCATGCAGCGATGGCGGCGAACTGTCGTACCTCTGCCCCGTCGGCGTGATGACCGTTAAGTCGCTGTCCGGGGCAAGCCGGTAAATCCAGCCGGAGCCAACACCAAGGCCCAGGCCGTAGCCGGGTTTCCGCAGTCGTGGCCGTTCTCCGGCAACGCCACCCAGTTCCGCCGCACCACGCGCTAGGAACTCACGGTGAGCCCTGCCCATCGCCGAATTTCGGCAACGAGTCAGAACCACGCTCCGACAACGGCAGTGGCCGTTCCGAAGCTCCATAAAGCGGAGTCGTCAAGCGAAGGTCTCAGCCACAGGACTCAAGATCGCCGTAGTGCAAGCAAGATCCGCACCAGAGGAGGCCGTTGCCGTTTTCCGGCGATGGTTCAGAACGGTGGTGGCTCCTCGGCCATCCGGGGTTCGTGCAACGGCGGAGGCGAACTGTCGTAACGCTGCCCCGTCGGTGTGGTGACCGTCAGAGTGCCGTCCGCGGCAAGCCGGTAAATCCAGCCGGGTTCGTCTTTGAGCCGATGATCCCGCCGACACAAATCGATCAACTCATCAGCATTGGTATGACCACCGAACTGCCACGGCACCACATGATCGAGGTCGCAGGCTTGGGCGGGACGCTGGCAGCCGGGTCTTCGGCACTCACGATCCCGCACCCGCACGAACTCACCCACCCCCGCCGTCGGCCGATACCGATCCCGCCCCAAATCCAGCACCTGCCCCGACAACGGATCCGTGATGATCCGCCGCAACACCGTATCCGGCCCACCAGCGATCTCCCGCGCCACCGACGCCGGAATACACCCATGCCCAGCCAACTCCGCCGGACCCTCGTTCACACCGAGGTAGGTCGCCAGATCCATATAGAGGAACACCTCCGCCCGCTCGCTCTTGCCGCCCTGGCCGCCGAGCAGGAGGTCGAGGGCGACGTCGGCACGGAGCTGATCCAGCGTGCGGGGTTCGCCGCCGGTCTTGAGGGCGCGTGCCTCCCGATCGATCCGCGTGTAGGCGGCGGCGACTTTCTCCACCGGCCCGTCTTCCACCTCGATCGACGCCACTCCTGCCTCGCCGTGGCGCACCGTGAGGCGGCGGCCCGCACGGGAATGCTCAGACCGGCGAGAAGCACCCTCCCGATCCACCGTCATCGCCACATGACTCGCCGCTTTGCGGATCTGCTCCGAATTCTTCCCCTCCAGGCGATCCTCCAACAGAGCGTCTGCGGCCCGGGCGTCTTCGTCGGAGAGCCATGAGGTGGCCGCCGCGATCTTCGCCGCCCCGAACCCATTCACCAAACCCCGGTCCATCAACC